>NZ_KB291319.1:0-61751 GCF_000318275.2 Capnocytophaga sp. oral taxon 332 str. F0381 | reverse complement strand
TAACTTTGTCAAACTTTGAAAGTTTGACAAAGTGCGTGGTGCAATCATACTTTTAAAACTTTTCGGACAGTCTCTAAGTCTTGTATTCCCTTTTTTTCCGTTGGTCTTAAATTCCCTTGTAGTTTTGGGCTTCTAATAGTTTCTTCTCGGAGGATGGGTCTAAACCTAATGATTTAATATCCAAACTATCTCTAAGGGACTGATGTAATACAAAAGGGGTTCCTTCTTCAATATATTCTTTTGTTGAATATTTGTCTACTTTATAACCCGTTGTGCATTTTGATTTTAAAAAAATAAAAAAAGTTGTTCATTTGATTAAAAAATCGTATATTTGATTGAATTCCAAACAATTAAATATAATGAACAACTTGGAGCAAAGTTACAAAAAAATTCTTGAAGTATTATCAAAATTCTTTGGAAAGAAACTTCAAAATTATCAAAGAAGAAAACCTAAAATGTCTGATTTAGAAGTAGTTAGTTTAGCTCTAACTGCTGAATACTTGAGTATAGATTCTGAGTGTCAGTTGTTTAGAAAAATACCTGAATCTATCAAAAGTAAAATTGAAAGAAGTGTTTTTAATCGTAGAAGAAGAAAATTATTCCCTTATATAGAGCAAATTAGGACTAAAATTGCACAACATTTTAACGAATTTGAAGATGTTTTTATGGTAGATAGTATGCCTCTGAAAGTCTGTGAAAACTCAAGAGCAAAACGCTCACATATATGTAAGGAGTTTGATTATTCAAGCCCTGATTTTGGCTATTGTGCTTCTCAAAAGCTATATTATTATGGATATAAGTTACACGCTATCTGTTCTTTAAATGGAATTTTTCAGTCTATCGATATGAGTCCTGCTTCGGTTCACGATATCCGATATCTTAATGATGTGAAAGAACAATTGTCAAACTGTACTTTGATAGGGGATAAAGGTTATCTCTCAGCAGAAGTACAAATAGATTTGTTCAACTATGCTAATATTCAATTAGATACACCTAAAAGGACTAATCAAAAAGACTACAGACCTCAATTTAGGCTCTTTAAAAAAAACGAAAACGAATAGAGACTTTATTTTCCCAACTGTGTGATCAATTTATGATAAAACGTAATTATGCAAAATCATTTGAAGGTTTTAAAACACGGATATTCAGCAAGATAACATCTTTAACATTGATACAATACATCAATAAGTTTATATTAAATAGAGAAATCCACAATCTAAAAGCCTCTATTATTTAAAATGCACAACGGGTTAATAAAAATAAGTTTTTTTTCATTTTTAGATAGGTATTTAATAATAGACAATACTCCTTGTATTGTGCCTTACACAATGGGAAGATGAAAGCATCATTCTTAATTTGTTGATTTGCAAATTTCTAAATTTGCAAATTATAGGGCAAAGGTAGTGTATAATTAGGAAATGAGCAAATTTAGGGGTGAGAGCAGTGGGAGTAGTGAGAGTAATCGGAGTAATGGGGTGCGAGCCGCACGGGCGGTTTTTTAGGGAGCAGTGGGAATAATGGGAGTAATGGGAGTAATGGGAGTTGTGAGAGTAATGGGAGTAGTGGGAGTAGTGGGAATAATGGGAGTAATGGGGGGCGAGCCGCACGGGCAAATTTGCACGAGCTACAAGCTCTATTTATAGTAGGCACGAGCTACAAGCTCGCGCCAGCGGGGGGGAACTTTGATATAAAGGATGATATTTTAAGGGTGGAAAATGACCCTGACGATGAAAGCAGGCTGAACCTGACAATAAACAGGAAGCCGATTGCCGACTGGTTCAGGGAGCAATGGCACAGGCTTAGATATGGAGCAAGAGTGCCGCAACAGGAAGAAAGAAAAAGTAGAGGATTCAAATTATAATAGAAGCAATTTGATTAGTAATCTAAAAGCACTCCGATAACGATTAGAGTGCTTTTAGATTGTTTATCATTAATTATCAAAGCAAGTGCAGTTTAAGATTTTACTGAAGTTTGCATTAATAAAGAATATACTACAGCTGATATATGCGCAACATATTGTGACGCTTGTGATTCATTTCCCTTGAAATCCTTAACAAATACCGCTAAGGTATAACTGATATTATTAGGCAGACATATATAGGCAACATCATTGTGAGCTGCAAGAACACCATTTTCATTAACATCACCTGAACCTGTCTTATGCGCTATAACAACCCCTTCTTTATCAAGAAGTGGAGCTGCTATCCTATCTACACCTGTTTTGCATTCTTTTAACGTATTCTTAATGAAACTTTGTTTCTCATCATCGATAAGACCTTCAGTAAACAAACGATTCATCAACATTGCAGCACCAAGAGGAGATGTATAGTTAGAGTAAGCCTTGTTATGGTCAGCCGACATTTCCTCTTCCGTATAAGCTATCTGAAAACTTGAACGAGGAATGAGTGTGGCTATAAAACTATCTGTTTGAGCGACATTAACCATATCCTTAAACATAAGGTTGCTTGCATTGTTGTCACTCTGAGTAAGAGTATAACGCAGCAAATCTCTCACTGTCAATGATATGACTGGCCCTGAATAATCTTTCAGCATAGGACTCCAAGTCTTTGGGTCAAGTTTATCCCTATTTATATTTACTAAGGTATCAAGTGAAATTCCTTTATTGTCAAAGTCATTACAAAGAGCTAATGCCTGATGAACCTTAAACACACTCATCATAGGATAAACACTCTTATTATTGACCTTAACCGTATCTCTGTTATTAACAATAACCGCCACACCAATTTCGCCAGGACAAGCTGAGACAATTTGAGAAATGCTATCAGTCAAAACATTTGTTAAAGGAGGATTTGCGCTATCTTTTGTCGCTGATTTATGGAACAATGAAAATACCAAGATGAAAATGCAAACTAAAGCTATACTCAAAACTACGATTTGTTTTTTTCTGTTTTTTTCCATGTTTATATTATTTAACGTGAGTTCGATGTAAGAAAAGTTATTTTTTATTTGCAAAAAAGGGATCCCTATCTTTAGCACAAAAAAATTTAGTTTTTGCTATTTTTTCTGCTTCTTTAATTTCCTCTTTACTATTCTCTACAACTGTTTTCCAACGATTGGGATAAGTATTTTTCAACAACTCCTCTATAGAAGAATACTCATCTTTTAAAATATCTTCCCTACGAGGAATTCTATAAATATCATCATACTCTTTGAATAATTTGGCAACTGTAGTGTTTGAAAAGCTTTCTTTTTCGTTAGATACTACAGGTTCTTGACTCTTCCCTGTCTCTCCTGTTCCTGATGTGTTTGTGCTTGAACAAGCGCACACAAAAAGAACTAAGAGAAAAACACTCATTTTTTTAATTTGTCTTTTCATATTTGTAACCTTTTTAATTTAGTGCAAAGGTACAATATTTTTTTTAATACTAACGAATTAAAATAAAGATTACGGGTGAGAAGGGTTATGAATTATGAATTGGCAGGGCAGCTTCTGTATTAAAATTAATCATTAATAATTCATAATTATTTTGTATCTTTGCCCCTCAAATGGCTTTTTATGTATTGGACAAAATATCTTTTCTATATATTTTTTATCTCGTTATGGGTTTGCCCCTCTATATCGTGGGCGCAGATTGATGATATTAAGCGTTTTAATAAGAGTTCGGATCATTCATACGATACCAATTCGTATGAGAATGACTCTTACAACAATTCGTACGACAATCGCTATAACAGGGATAACAACCGCAACAATGGTGATAAAGAGGGACTTGGCTTTAAGAGTTTGCGCCCTAAAAAGAAAAAAGACAGTATTACCTTTACAGCTAATGATTACAAAATCATCACTTACTTACGGGATACTACAGTTATAGACACTTCTATAAGTATGGCGAAATATTACCGCAATAATGCTTGGCAAAAGGATTTGTTTGGCAAAATGCCAATGGGTAATATGGCGCAACCTTACAACTCGCTTAGCTACGATTTTAGAAGGCGTGCTTACTTACCTGATATGGGGGCTACAGCCAAAAAACAGCTGTACCTAACTCCTGAAGAAATTACTTATTACTATATCCCTACGCCTGTTTCGCAATTTTCATACAAAACGGGTATGGAACAGGGGCAGAACTTGGATGTGCTTTTCTCGGCTAACTTAACTCCTCAGTTTAATTTTTTTATAGCTTATAGGGGATTGCGTTCGCTGGGGAAATATAGGCGTGCTCTTGTGAGTAATGGTAATTTTAGGACGGGTTTCAGCTATGTATCTGCTAACAAAAAATACACTGTATTTACGCATTACGCTACTAACGATACTTATAGCCAAGAGAATGGGGGGATTGTTACCCTCAGTCAGTTTGAAGGGGGGGAACGCGTTTTTAAAAACCGCGCTACCATAAATATCAACTTATTGGACGCTGAAAATAACCGCGAAAGCAAGCGTTTTTTTCTGCAACACGACTATGCTTTATTGCGTACTTCGGACTCGCTAAAAACTAATAAACAGTTGCGCTTTAGGCATCTTTTTAGCTATGAAAAAGAACACTACAACTTTAAACAAAGCCGTAGCAATAGTTTTTTGGGTGATGCTTTTGTGAGTGAAAGTTTGCTGGATAGTGTAAACCTGAGGAAGATGACTAACAAACTGGGGGTGGAAGTGGAATTGCCTTATTTGGGCAAAACATTCCTCTTTGCAAACGCGTACCATTACAACTATTTTTTCCCTAATGCTTACTACGTATCGGGGGTATTGCAACGCCGCCAAATAAAGGATACGGATATGAGTTTGGGGGTAGAATGGCACAAAAAGGTGAAGGGTTTTAGCATAGATGCACAGGGGGAACAGACTTTTATTGGCAAAATGACGGGTACGCACCTTGCAGCAACGTTGGCTTATGCTTTCAACGCTGAAAATAAACTATCGGCTGGAATGACACTACACTCGGCGATGCCTAACTTTAACTTTTTGCTTTACCAAAGTGATTACAAGCGTTTTAACTGGAATAACTACGATAGTTTTCAGAAAGAAAACTACCAAACTCTTTACGGAAGCGTGCGTACACAATGGGGGGAAGCGCATTTGGACATTACAAATATTAATAATTATACTTATTTTGCAAGCGAAGGTAGAGGCATTGTGCGTCCGCAGCAATATAGTGGCAACATACAATACTTACAACTGAAATTGTACAAAGACATTAGGGTGGGCAAGTTTGGACTTGACAACACTATTTTGTACCAACAGGTGGTGCAGGACAGCAAGGTGCTGAATGTGCCTACAATAGTAACTCGCAATAGTTTGTATATCAAAACGCCTATGTTTCAGCGGGCAATGATACTGCAAGCGGGCATCGGACTGAATTACTTCACAAAATATTACGCTAATGAATACAATCCGTTATTGGGTGAATACGCAACCCAAACGGAAAGGAAAATAGGCAACTTTCCTGCTCTTGACTTATTTATCAATGCCAAAGTGCGCACAATGCGTATCTTCTTTTCATTGGAACAATGGCAAGTGCCTATTAGTAATATTAGCTGGATGCCTTTGGGCAATCCGTATCGCTACTATAGTACGCCAACCCAACCTTATAGGGACTTTATACTGCGACTGGGTATCAACTGGAACTTGTTTAATTAATAACTAAACATTATTTTTACATAAATATGACTGAAAGGAGTAATAAGACGATTTTTGATGCACAGGTATTGGGGCATCCGGCGGGATTATTTGTATTGTTTTTCACTGAAATGTGGGAGCGTTTTTCATTTTACGGTATGCGGGTATTGCTTGTCAATTTTTTGACAATGACGCTTATTGGTTATAATCCTGGTTGGGCTTGGAGCACAGAAAACGCTGGGGCTCTTTTTGGCACTTATGTAATGTTGCTTTACCTTACGCCTATATTGGGGGGTATCATAGCTGATAAACTTACAGGCTACCGCTGGGCAGTAATCATTGGGGCTGTGATAATTACAATGGGACACGCTTCGATGGCTTTTGAAACTGAAAAATCACTTTACTTGGGACTGGCATTGCTAGTGATAGGAACAGGGTTCTTTAAACCTAATATGGTGTCGTTTGTTTCGGAAATGTACAAGTATTTGCCTGAAAAAAAGGATGCTGCTTATACAATCTTCTATATGGGGGTTAATTCGGGGGCTTTTTTTGGAATGATGCTCTGCGGCTATTTGGCTGAACGTATTGGCTGGAGCTGGGGCTTTGGCTTGGCAGGTATTTTTATGCTTTTGGGAACGATTCAGTTTTGGGTTGCCAAACCTCTTTTTGGGGAAATAGGGAATGTGCCTTCATCTGAGCAAAAACAACAAACAACGGCTAAGTCTGAAACGACACTTAAAGACGAAGACAAACGCAATCCTTTTACCTTAATAGACAAATTGCTCATCGCCTTTACAGCAATTATTGGGGTAGGCTATGCGCTAAATGACCCTCTGTCGAAAATATGGAAAGTAGACTTGTTCCGCTGGGCTGCTACTGACAGCCTAAAAGGACAATACGTGGTGGTAATTGTTGCTCTTATTGCTTTCTTTTTTGTAGTGGGCAGTCGCATTATGCGTTATACCAAAGTGGTGCGCGATCGTATGCTTACGGTGGTGATATTTGGTTTTTTTGTGGTGTTTTTCTGGCTGTCTTTTGAACAAGGAGCTTCTTCGCTTATTATCTTTGCTCGGGATAGCGTAGAACGCGAACTGCACGGCACTTGGGCTATTGCCTATAACATTTGCAACGCTTTGCTGACACTCATACCGCTGCTACTGATTAGCTATGTGATGTTCTTGCTTATCAAAAGGACTTATAAGCAAATACTGCCTGCTATAGTGGTGTTGGTGTTATGTTTTGCTTTGGTGTGGAGCATCGTAGGCTGGATGTTTAAACGGGATTTTAACACGACAGCTTACAACGTTACTTATATGGCATACGAAATTGCCAATGACGATGGCTCTATTACTTATGTACCCGTAACGGAATACAATGCGAATGCGAGTGCCTACTTAGGCAAAAAAAAGGTGGAGCGCAGTACTATTATAGGTGTTGCCGACCTGCAACTGAAGGAAGGTTCGCCCATAAAACTACTGAGTAAAAACAATAAAAACACTTCGTTTGGCTTTGTAGATGCATCTAAAGAGGTGTGGGCAAAACAGCACGCTGCCTCTATTGGGGCTAAAGACAACGGACTGATACCTGCGCAAGTGAAAGAAGTGCGCGACAATTGGGTGGAGGTAACCGTGTCGTGGTTTTCGATACTAAACTCATTTTTTATCATTGCCTTGGCGAGCTTATTCTCGCGCTGGTGGGACAGCCGCTTTAATCCTCCAGCCGCAGTGAAATACGGAATAGGATTGCTGATGCTCTCTATAGGTTTTGGATTGCTGGCTATAGGGGCTTACGGAGTTACTCAGGGGGTAAAAGTGAGTATGCTATGGCTTGTATTTGCTTATATGTTCAACACTATGGGAGAGCTGTGCCTATCGCCAGTGGGCTTATCGTACGTATCTAAATTGGTACCAGCGCGAATGATTGCCTTTATGTTTGGCGTATGGTATTTGGCAGTGGCTATTGGGCATAAATTGGCAGCCGTTGTGGGGGGACAGATAGACAATATTACTAAAGAATACAGCTTATCTACTTTCTTTTTGATATTCACTATTGTACCTGCCGTAGCGGGGACACTTATCATTCTCATCAATCCGTTTGTAAAGAAACTGATGCACGGGGTGAAGTGATTGCTGGAAGCAAAGTTGAGGAATTGGCGACTAAGAAAAAAGACAGTAAAAATTTGCATTTATTATTTTTTTACCATACCTTTGGCGCAATATTCTTATATAGAAATAATCAAAACACTAATTATACAAAAAAATGTTTAACAGTAAAGACAAAGACAAGAGAACTATGGCAGCAGACAATACTTCGGGAAGTAGCAACCGTATCGTTGCAGAGACTAAGTTTAAGGGAGAAATCAACTCTAAATCGGATTTTAGAATTGATGGAGAAGTGGAAGGTACTTTTCAAACTACAGGGAAATTGGTAGTGGGGCGTACTGGTGTTATAAAAGGTACTGTTATCTGCGAAAATGCGGATATTGAAGGAAAAGTAACAGGCACAGTAAAGGTGAATAGCCTACTTAGCTTAAAATCGACTGCAGTGGTGGAAGGCGAGGTATTTGTAGATAAACTTTCTATTGAACCTGGCGCTGTATTCAACGTATCTTGTGCTATGAAGGGAGCAAAAGGTTTTGGCAATGAAAAACCAGCAGGAGAAAAACCAATTAAATAAGTGGATATACTTTTCGCAAGCGGGCTTGCAAATGGCTATCACTATAGGGGTATGTAGTTTTTTTGGGGTATGGCTGGATAGCAAGCTACCCAATGACTATTCGCTCTGTACGATTGTATGCTCATTATTGGGCGTAGCTGGGGCAATATACACTATTATTAAGAAAGCTATTGAAATGAGTAAAGAACCTTAACCGCTTGTATAATGAAGAAATATATTGGCATCTACTTATGTGTACTTGTAATAGTAGGCACCGCTCTTTATGTGCTTGCTGACCAGTGTATAAACTTGTGGGGAATAGGCTTGTATTACCCCGCTATCACTATAGGGTTATTGCACACGGGCTTATCATTGGTGGCAATGCTCATTGTATTTGCTACTTTTTACTTTTTCAGAGTTTATACGGCTTTTGGCTTTGTAGTGGGGCTACTACTGCAGACTATAGGAATAAGTATTGCTGAAATACCATTGAGCAAAGCACTTCACCCCGAAATAAACCCTATTTACGAATTGGCATTTATGGGTGGGGGTACTTTTGTACTAATACTCGTGCAGGCTGTGATAAGTGTGCTAATGATAAACGACAAAAAAATAAAAGAACTAACAAAATCATAAAAACAAATGGACGCACAAAAAGTGGATATGTTTATAGTAGCCAATGCGCGCTACTTCAAGCCTACTATGATAACTTCAATACGTGAGAAGCTACTATCATTGGACGACTCTAAATGGGGAGCAATACAATCGGTGGGGTATAAAGACCCAACAACCGCTCTTATTGTTTCTATTCTTTTGGGTTATTTAGGTATTGATCGTTTTTATATTGGCAATACTACACTTGGGCTGTTAAAACTGCTTACTTGCGGAGGTGCTAGCGTATGGACTATTGTGGATTGGTTTCTGATAATGGATAGCACTCGCGACCGCAACGCTGAACTATTGGCAGCAGCTATTAACTAATAAGTTGCATTACTATTGAAGATAACACAATTTTACAAGCTTGTAGTTGTATTTTATCTACTGATTCCCTGCTGGGTAGCATTCAATTATTGGCTAAACAGCAGGGGAATAGGGTTCATAAGTTGCCCTGTGAAGCATATTACGGGTTATCCTTGTCCGTCTTGTGGTACTACACGAGGGGTGATACAATTATGGTTAGGCAATTGGCAGGAGGCTTTGTGGCTCAATCCGCTATCGTGGATAGTGGCAGTGGGCGGGGTAGTGCTTCCGTGCTGGTTGCTCTATGATTTTTATACCAAAACCCCTACCCTATACCACAGCGAACGAGCTATAGGGCAAATGGTGAAAAAATATCGCTTTATAGGTATTATTTTTGGAGTACTGATAGTGCTGAACTGGATTTGGAACATACAAAAAGGATTGTGAAAAGAATTTTAGCCATTGATTACGGCAGCAAACGTACGGGAATAGCAATTACCGACCCGCTGCAAATGATAGCTTCGGGGCTTTGTACGGTAGCTACTAATGAATTGTTGCCTTTTTTGAAAAAATATACAGCCGAAGAGCCTATAGAGAGCTTTGTGATAGGGCAACCCAAGCGACTCAACAACGAAGATAGTGATGTGGAGGTGCTGATACAAGCATTTATCAGCCAGCTGCGACAAGAATTTCCTGACATTGCTATATATAGGCAAGATGAGCGTTTTACCTCTAAAATAGCTTTTCAGACGATGATAGACAGCGGGCTAAAAAAGAAACAACGGCAGGACAAAGCACTTATAGATGAAATAAGTGCTACGCTGATACTACAGCAGTTCTTGGAAAAGAAAATCAACCACCCTCATTTGGGAATTAACCTAATAGAAGGGTTGGGAAAATAAAAAAACATTATTACCAATGAAACATTTAATGCTACTGAGCCTTGTAATACTTACAGGGCTTTTGAGGGCGCAAACTTTATCTTCGCCCAATGGAAACTTACAACTTACTTTTTCGCTTACTGAAGAGGGCGAACCTATGTATTCACTACAATACAAAGGAAAAATGGTGATTGCTGATAGCAAAATGGGCTTTACTATTATGCCTGCGACTAACTTGAACGCTGGTTTTGAGCTGAAAGGCAGTTACAAAATGGAAAAAGATAGTGTATGGCAGCCTGTTTTGGGTGAATATAGCCAAATACGAGATCATCACAATGAATTATTAGTGAAATTGCAACAATGGAACACTGATTATGTACTGCATATTAGGTTTAGATTGTTTGACGATGGTTTGGGCTTTCGCTATGAATTTCCAGAACAGCCGCATTTGCGACACTTTGCTATAGGCAATGAACATACTGCTTTTAAACTTATGGGCAATCACAAGGCTTTTTGGTTGCCTGCTGACTATGATACTAATGAGTTTCCTACCACTATCAGCACTTTGGAGGCTATACCTTCGCTTATAGACAAGGTGCGCGAAGAGCCTTTGGCTGCGAAATCGCCTACTGAAAACGTAGCCGTACAAACGCCTTTACTACTAAAGACTGACGATGGACTTTACTTACACTTTCACGAGGCGGCTTTGGTAGATTTTCCTGCCCTGATGCTGAACCTGAATGCACAGGAGCATCTGCTTACCGCACATTTAGTACCCGACAAGAATGGGGTGCGTGGCTATATACAGACAGGGGGAATGAGTCCTTGGCGCACTATTATTGTAAGTGATGATGCTCGTGATATTATAGCTTCTAACCTGATACTCAACCTAAATGAGCCTTGCAAAATAGAAGATACTTCGTGGATAAAGCCTATAAAATACGTAGGGGTATGGTGGGAATACTTTATTGGAGGAGGTTCGACTTGGGCATACAAAGAAAACTCTCATCACTACCACGCTGCTAACACTCAGCACGTGATGAAATATATAGACTTTGCCGCTACTCACGGTTTTGATGCTGTACTGGTGGAAGGCTGGAACAAGGGTTGGGAAGACAATGTTGCGTACTACAAAGAACACATTTACAGTTTTACAGAACCTTATCCTGATTTTGATGTAGCCCAACTTCGCGATTATGCTGCCTCTAAAGGGATAAAGCTGATAATGCATCACGAAACGACCTCATCGGTAGTGGATTATGAGCGGCAACTGCACCAAGCGTTTGATTTTATGAAACGCAATGGTTATGATGCTGTAAAAACGGGCTATGTAGGTCCTATCATTCCACGCAGCGAGTACCACGATAGCCAATGGATGGTGAACCATTACAACTATGTAGCAGCAACAGCTGCCAGCTACAAGATTATGGTAAATTCGCACGAAGCGGTGCGCCCTACGGGCTTAAGCCGTACCTACCCGAACTGGATAGCACAAGAATCGGCGAGGGGGACAGAATTTGAATCGTTTACGGGTATTGCTCCTAATCATACAACCATACTCCCCTTTACCCGTATAAAAGGAGGCGCTATGGACTATACGCCAGGGATTTTTGAAGGCGACCTTAGCCTATATGGCGATAATAAAGCCAAACTGAGCTCTACCTTAGTGAAACAATTGGCACTATATGTAACAATGTACAGTCCGTTGCAAATGGCAGCCGACTTGCCTGAAAACTACGAAAAGCACTTAGATGCCTTTCAGTTTATAAAAGATGTAGCTACCGATTGGGATGATACTTACGTATTGGAAGCCGAACCAGGTGCTTACCTTACCATAGCGCGAAAGGCGAAAGGAAAACAAGAATGGTATGTGGGCGGCATTACCAACGAGAAGGCAAGGCAGGCAGTGATAGACTTCAGTTTTTTACCCGCAGGGAAAAACTATACCGCTACTATTTATGCCGATGGTAAAGATGCCGACTGGCGCACTCAGCCTAAAAGTTATAAAATTAGCAGCAAAAAGATACATCATAAAACAATTATAAAACAACGGCTTGCCCCTAGTGGAGGGGTGGCTATCAGCATAAAAGAAGACAAGTAATGAATGCACCCAAAGCACCTAAAAAGCCCCATATATTCCGCGAGTTTGGCAACGAACGCATAGACAATTACTACTGGCTTGCCGAGCGTGGCAACCGTGAGGTATTAGCCTATTTGGAGGCAGAAAATACCTATTACCAAGAACAAACCGCCCCTACCCTACCCTTGCAACAGCAATTATTTGCTGAAATGAAAGGACGGATGAAGGAAGACGATAGTTCGGTGCCTTACTTTTACAACGGCTATTGGTATGGCACACGCTACGAAGCAGGCAAGGAATACCCTATCTACTTCAGGCATAAAGAAAATATGACTGCCCCCGAAGAGTTATTATTTGACTGCAACCTGATGGCTAAAGGTTATGCTTACTTTCATTTGGAAAGCTTTGCCATAAGTGATGATAACCAATGGGTGGTGTATGCCGTAGATACGGTTTCGCGCCGACAATATACACTGCAAATAAAGCATTTAGGCACAGGTGAAATATTGCCCTACCAAATAAAAAACACTAATGGGCAGGCAGTATGGGCTGCTGATAATCGCACTATTTTCTACACAAAAAACGACCCAAAGACGCTTCGCTCTTCTAAGATATACAGGCACTATATGGGCAACAATCCTAAAGAAGATACTCTTGTTTTCAATGAAAAAGATGAGACTTTTGACTGCTATGTATACCGCGAAAAATCTCGTAAGTATATCGTTATCAGTTCGGAAAGTACGCTTACCTCGGAAAGCCGAATATTGCGTGCTGATACTCCTGAAGGCAATTTCAAAATATTCCAAGAGCGCACTCAGGGTTTGGAGTATGGCATAGCCCACTACAACGATTATTTTTACATACTCACCAATAAAGATGGCGCTACGAACTTCTGCCTAATGCGCACTCACGAAAGCCATACCACTAAAGAGCACTGGGAGATGGTTATTGCCCACCGCAACGAAGTGCGCCTAAACGATGTAGAGCTTTTTGCAGATTACTTAGTAGTTGAGGAAACTTACAATGGCTTGGAGCGTATACAAAAACGGCCTTGGGAAGCAGGAGAGGCTTATTACCTGCCTTTTGAAAGCGAAACTTATACGGCTTATACTACGCAAAACGTAGATTTTAACACTCATCTGCTTCGCTATAGCTACCAATCGCTGGCAACTCCTGCTACGCTTTTTGAATATGATATGGCACAACGCACCCAGCGTGTGCTAAAAACTCAAGAGGTGATAGACCCTCACTTCAGCAGCAGCAATTATACCGAAAAACGCCTATGGGCTACAGCAGACGATGGGGTAAAAGTGCCTATTTCGGTAATTTACCGCAAGGATATATCTTTAAACGGCAATAACCCACTATTGCTTTACGGCTATGGCGCCTACGGAGTTACTATCAATCCATATTTTTCGAGCAGCAGATTGAGTTTATTAGACCGAGGGTTTATTTTTGCCATTGCACACGTGCGAGGTGGTGAATATTTAGGCAGGCAATGGTATGAAGACGGCAAATTACTCAAAAAGAAAAACACATTTAGCGATTTTATTGCCTGCTCGCGCTATCTGATAGCCGAAGGTTATACTTCGCCAGCTCATTTATATGCCGAAGGAGGTTCGGCAGGTGGTTTATTGATAGGAGCGGTAATCAACCAAGCACCAGAGCTATACCGAGGCGTAATTGCTGCAGTGCCTTTTGTGGACGTAGTAACTACAATGCTTGACGAAACAATCCCTCTGACGACAGGTGAATATGACGAATGGGGCAACCCTAATGAAAAAGCGTATTACGACTATATGCTATCGTATTCGCCCTATGACCAAGTAAAAGCTCAAGACTACCCAGCGATGTACGTAAGCACAGGTTTGCACGACTCGCAAGTGCAATACTTTGAGCCTGCCAAATGGGTGGCTAAATTGCGCGACCTAAAAACCGACAATAATCCGCTGTATTTGGATGTAAATATGGAAGTGGGACACGGAGGCGCTTCAGGCAGATACGAATCACTGAAAGAAACTGCCAAAGAATACGCTTTTTTATTAAGTTTAGAACAATAAAATATTCTATATGAAAAAAAATTTCTTTCTCGCCATACTATCAGGAAGTTTATTAGCAGCATCGTGGGTAACCTATGGTATTACTCCGCTAATATTTATAGCTTTCGTACCTTTATTGCTTGCCGATAGCCACATTCGTAGCCACTACAAGCACACCAAACGAAAGATTTTTATACTTAGTTATATCGCTTTCCTCATTTGGAACATCGTAAGTACTTGGTGGATATGGAACTCTACCCAAGTAGGTGCTGTATTAGCTATCTCAATCAATAGCCTACTGATGAGCCTTACTTTTTTGCTATACCACCTCGTAGCCAAACGTTCTACCCAAAAACTATCACTTATCTTTTTGGTAGCTATATGGTTATCATTTGAGAAGTTTCACCTTTGGTGGGACATTTCTTGGCCTTGGCTAAACTTAGGGAATGTATTTTCTGAAAAAATCACTTGGATACAATGGTATGAATATACGGGAACTTTTGGCGGTAGCCTATGGGTTTGGCTACTAAATATTATTTTTTATATTGCTGCAAAAGACTATCTTACCGACAAAAACCGCGCTTTATTAGCCAAAAGAGTGGGCATTGCGATGCTATTTTTTGCAATACCTGTTGTTATATCATATTATAGCTACATCAACTACAGCGAAAAAGGACTAAAAACAGCCGATGTAGTAGTATTGCAACCTAATATAGACCCTTACGAAGAGAAATATCAGTTTAGCAATGAAGATACCTCTAAAGCTATGAGCTATTTTTTACTTACCAAGTTAGACCATAATGTTAACTTTATCATCACCCCTGAAACTATGTTGGCAAGGAACATACTCATTGATGAATTGGCTAATAGTGCCCCTGTAAATAATCTGAAAAATATATTTTTAGCTTTTCCGCAAGTAAATTGGGTAGTAGGAGTTTCGTTACTGAAATTTATAGAGGATAAAAAAGATGTTACTGCACAAAGCAATTATTTAGCCGAGAAGGACATTTGGTACAACGACTATAATTCGGCTTTTTTGCTCAATTACGATTACTTTCGCAGCGACACTTTGCCACTATATCACAAAAGCAAATTGGTGGTAGCAGTAGAAAACTTTCCATACCAACAGCTACTAAAGCCTATTTTGGGAGATATGCTTATCAATTTGGGGGGTACCATAGCGTTAAAAACGACTCAAAGTGAACGAAGTGTATTTACAGGGAGAGACACAGCTGGCAAAGCAGCTCCCATTATTTGCTATGAAACAGTTTATGGTGAATTTGTAACTGACTATATCAAGAAAGGAGCTAATTTTTTGGCGGTACTGACTAACGATGCTTGGTGGGGCGACACTCAAGGTTACAAACAGCTGCTCAGTTATACACGTTTGCGTGCCATTGAAACACGGCGCAGTGTAGCGCGCAGTGCTAATACTGGTATTTCAGCATTTATCAATGGGCGCGGGGACATACTCAAAGCACTACCCTATAGAGATTTCAACACACTACGATGCACTATTGCACTTAATGAAGAAGTAACGTTTTATGTGCGTATGGGAGATTATATAGCGCGTATTGCAGGATTTTTAGCGTTTTTTATTTTCTTATATACTATAGCGAAGAAGCGAGGAGAGATAACATTTCAGAAAACAAATAAGTAATTGTACCTGAGGGTGGAATTGGCGGTAGCTAAAGAGTAAAAAATAAATTTGCACTTTTCAAAAATAATTCGTACATTTGCGCACTATGAAAATGCTATGAAAGAAATACTCGCTAAATATTTGCCAGAATATGCAGTGAACCCTTGCTTCGAACTCATCAAGGCAAACAATATCTACCTAAAAATTGTAAATGAGCGAAAAACAAGGCATGGGGATTATCGGCAATTAAAAGAAGGGCAACACCTCATCACTATGAACGCTACCACCAATAAATACCGCTTTCTAATTACTTTTATTCACGAAGTTGCTCACCTAATAGCATTCCAAAGATACGGCAAACTTATAAAACCTCACGGTAATGAATGGAAATACACTTTCCAACAAATGATGAAGCCTTTTCTTATTCCTGAAATATTCCCTCAACAACTGCTTAGTGTATTGCTACGACATTTCCTAAACCCAATGTCTAGTAGTGATATAGACCCTCTTTTGGCTATTGCCCTCAAACAATATGACGAGAACGAAACTGTGAGTTTTATATATCAACTACCCATTGGTAGTACTTTTCGTATCAAAGACGGACGTGTGTTTGTAAAAGGACAACGCCGCATAAAATGTTATGACTGTACCGAAGTGAGCACTGGCAAAAAATATATATTCCAGCCTCACGCCGAAGTAGAAATCATCAAAGCGGGATAATAAAGTTAGAATATTAATGAATAGTAATTATTACGCCGTTATTATGGCAGGCGGTATAGGGTCTCGTTTTTGGCCTGTAAGTACCACCCAGTACCCTAAACAATTTCACGATATGCTTGGCACAGGGCAAACCCTCTTGCAACGCACCTATGGACGCTTGCAGAAGTTTATTCCTGCTGAAAATATCCTCATTCTTACCAACGAGCAATACAAAGGTATCGTAGAAGAACAAATACCCCATATACAGCCTCAAAACTTAGTGTTGGAGCCTTGTATGCGTAATACAGCTCCTTGTATAGCCTATGCCGCTATGAAAATTAATAAGCGTAACCCTGATGCGGTAATGATTGTAGCGCCCAGCGATGCGTGGATAGAAGACGAAAATGCTTTCAAAAACGATGTTATTACTTGTTTTGAAACTGCCCAAAATAATCCGCATATCCTTACACTTGGTATTAAACCTACATTTCCGAACACGGGCTATGGCTATATACAACACGCTCACAATGATGTGAATACAATTAAGAAAGTACTACAATTCCGTGAAAAACCTAATTATGAAACTGCCAAAACCTTTGTGCAAGAAGGCAATTTCCTTTGGAATGCAGGTATTTTTGTATGGAGTACTCACACGGTATTAGCAGCCTACAAAAAGTATCAGCCTGAAATGTACGACCTCTTCAGTCGTGGTGAAAATGTATACAATACTCCTGAGGAACCTGATTTTATAACTGAAGCTTACCCGCTGGCTGAAAATATATCGGTGGATTACGCTATATTAGAGCCCTCACCCAATATATACGTATTACCCGCCTCCTTTGATTGGAACGACTTGGGCTCCTGGGGTTCTCTTTATGATAAAACCGAAAAAGATGAGCAACAAAATGCAGTTATCAATGCGTATACCTTGCTACGAAATGCTCAAAATAACATTATTCGCACTCAAAATAAGAAATATATCATCATAGAAGACCTCAGTGATTATATTATTGTAGATAGAGATGATGTGCTACTCATTTATCCTAAGGCAAAAGAACAACACATCAAAGAAGTTGCTGCCGAAGTAAAAAACAAATGGGGATTACATTAAAGACAAAAAAGCTACCCTAAAAAGGTAGCTTTTTTTATAAAACTTCTGCCACTACAAAGGTACTGCCACCTACGAAGATAAAGTCGGTAGTTGTGGCGTTGGCTTTGGCAGCTGCCAAAGCTTCTGCTACTGAGGGGTAGGCCTCGCCTTGCAGTCCTTTGCTGGTAGCTATCTGGTGTAGTGTAGTTACATCTAATCCTCTTGCTATATGTGGGCTACAGAAGTAATAAGTAGCCTCACGAGGAAAGAGTGCTAATACAGCATTTACATCTTTCTCTTTTACAAAGCCTAATACTATATGAAGATGGGTATATTGTTGTTTTTTAAGTTGTTCAACTACATAAGTAAGCCCTCCGATGTTATGCCCTGTATCACATACTATTGTGGGATGCTCGCTAAGAGTTTGCCACCTACCTTGTAGATGGGTATTGCGAACTACGTGCATCAATCCTTCACTTATATTCGTTGTACTTATTGCCCAACCTTTATCTATCATTAGCTGCATAACAGCAACAACTCCTTTGATGTTCTTCTCTTGGTAACTACCCTGTAAATCAGTGGTGAAGGTCGTAGATATAGTTTTATCGGCAAAGAGAATAGGCGCTTTTTGCGCTTCAGCCTTTTGTATGAATACAGGAGCTGTTTCTTCTTGATATTCGCTTATTACCACAGGTGTTTCATACTTGATGATACCCGCTTTCTCATAAGCTATTTCGGCAAGTGTATTACCCAATATATCAGTATGGTCTTTAGAGATGTTGGTAATAAGGCACACATCGGGTGTGATAATATTAGTAGAATCAAACCTGCCGCCTAAGCCTACCTCAACAACTGCTATATCTACTTTCTCATCGGCAAAGTAGCTAAAAGCAAGCCCTACAGTCATCTCAAAGAACGATAGCTTAAAATTCTCTAAGTAAGGTTTGTGTTTAGCTATAAAATCTATTACATATTGTTCACTTATTTCTTCCCCATTTATTTTGATACGCTCTTTGAAATCTTTCAAATGCGGTGAAGTATAAAGCCCTACCTTATATCCTGCTTCCTGAAGTATAGAAGCTATCATACTACTGGAAGAGCCTTTACCATTAGTGCCTGCTATATGCACCGTGCGCAATTGTTTTTCAGGATTGCCCAAATAGTTGGTAAAGCTTATTATATTATCGAGTTTGTTATTCAGTGCTGCTCGCCCCTGTGATTGAAACATTGGTAGTTGGGCAAACATCCAAGTTAGTGTTTCTTGATAATTCACTTTTTATTCTCTTAATTTAAAATTAACTACGATGAAGCCTACTTGTCGTATAGGAGCGTTTTGATCGGCGTTCCAAGTATGCTTATAGGCGGTTTTTTCGGCAGCTACCCAAAGGCATTTAGCAGGGCTGTTAGTACCCTTTACACCAGGGGTAGCTTTTACTACCTTGCCACTGCGGTCTACTTCTATTTGCACCACTACGCGCCCCTCTTCATTACAATCTTGTAGTACTTCTCCTTGTGAAGCAATGGTGCGCCCTTTCAGCCCCCAACCTTTGCCGGTATTACCTCCACCACCAGCACCATAATAACTGTCGGCGTACTGGCTACCATCTATTTTCCCTTGATAGCCATAGTGGTTAGAATCGCCTTGTCCTCCTGTATTATTGCCACCTGCATTGGCAGCTCCTAATATATTAGAAAGCGCATCCGATGCCTCTCGTGAAGGCTTTTGTTGTTTAGGAGTTTCTTTTTCTTCTTTAGGGGTTTCTTTCTTTTTTTCTTGTTTTTTAGGTACTTCGGGGACAGCTACTTCTTCGTCGTTATCTTGTGCCAATAGGTTCTCTTTTACCTCGGGCGAGGTAGCCTCTTCAGGTTGGGTGTCGGGGGTAGGTATTTCTTCTTGCTTAGGCAGTGAAGGGGGAGGAGTATACTTGCCAGAGCCTTCTAAATCTATACCATAGACTACTTCCACACCGCTTTCGGGTGCGGGGTCTAAATAACGCATCCCTGCCAAAAAGAGTAAAAGTACCAATAGCACCATTACCAATAAAGTAATAGCAAATGATTTTTTTTCGTATTCTGTTTTAATGAAACTCATAAAGTAATTTTATTTGGGACGTACTGCCAAAATAACTTTGTATTGGTTTTGGTTGGCTACATCCATTACGGTTACGGCATTTTCTATAGGCACACTTTCTTCCACACGCAAAATGATTGTAGGGTTTTCTACACCATTGAGGGCTGTTTTTAGTTCAGATTCTAAGTTCTCGGCATTGATTTGTTTTTTATCAACAAAGAAGTTTAGGTTCTTATCTATGCTTACCGATACGTTTTGCGTGTTTGTAGATTTTCCTTTTGCCTTAGGCAGTAGCAAATCGAGTGCATTGGGGCTATTGGCTGTAATCATAAAGAATACAAGCAATAGGAACACAATGTCGGTCATAGACGACATACTGAACTCTGGACTTACCTTATTTCGGCTTTTTATCTTCATAGACAGCTTGTTTTAAAAAGGTTCGTTCAATAGGTCTAAAAAGTCTACTGCATTAGCTTCCATTGTATGTACAACCTTATCGGTGTTTACTACCAAGTGGTTGTAGCCTACATAGGCAATAATCCCAACAATAAGTCCTGCTACGGTAGTGGTCATTGCAGTATAAATACCGCCTGCTAAGGCACCCATTTCGGCTTGCCCACCAGCACTTGCCATTTCGTGGAACGAAAGTATCATCCCTACTACAGTACCCAAGAAGCCTATCATAGGCCCTGCCCCTGCAATGGTAGCTAAAATAGCTGTATTTTTTTCTAACTTATATACCTCAAGTGTACCTGCATTTTCAATAGCTTTGTTGATATCCTCTAAAGGCTTTCCTATGCGTGATATCCCTTTTTCTATAAGGCGTGCTGCAGGCAAGTTGGATTGAGCACAAAGTAACTTAGCAGCTTCAATTTTTCCTGAAGCGATATTATCGCGTATTTTGTATATGAAAGTATTATCTACTTTAGATACTGCCCTGATAGCCAGCAAGCGTTCAAAGTAAATATAAAGTGCTACCCCTAGCATAACAAAAAGAATGCCAATGATAATAACGTTTGCAGCTCCTCCTCCTACAATCATATCCATAATTGAAAGTGTTTTCTCTTGGGCTGCTTGTGCAGTGTCGTTCGCAGCTGCTGCGGCAGCTGTAGCTGTAGTTTGCAATCCTAACATTTTTCCTTAATAATTTATCTTTTAAAATCTTGCAAAAGTACAAAAAATAACGTAATTGGTAACAAAAGATTAACAATTTTAACAATTACGACAAGCCTGTGATGATGCCTTCATCATCTATATCCATACCTTCGGCAGCAGGCACACTTGGCAGTCCTGGCATACGTACTGTATCGCCTAAAATTGGGATTACAAAGCCTGCACCAGAGGCAAATTCAAACTCGCGTACCGTTACATCAAAATCGGCGGGACGGGCAAGTTTCTTTTCGTCATCGCTCAATGACTTTGGCGTTTTTACGATGCACACCGGTAGCTTATCAAAGCCTAATTTGTTAATTTGTTTTAGCTGACTTAGGGCTTTGCTACTGTAATGTACTTGTCGAGCTCCGTATATTTTGGTGGCTATGGTTGCTATTTTATCTTCTATGCTTGCTTGGTGGTCGTAAAGAGGTTTGAAATGGCTTTCGTTGCTTTCGGCTATGGCTACTACAGCTTGTGCGAGTGCTTTAGTGCCTTCGCCCCCTTCAGAAAAGCCTTTGCTTACGATGGCTTCTACCCCTTTTTGTTTACAAAATTCTTGTACAAAAGCGATTTCCTCATTGCTATCGTGAGGGAAGTAGTTAATAGCTACTACAGCCTTAAGCCCAAATTGTTGTATGTTTTCTATGTGTTTTTCAAGATTTCCAATACCGAGTTTCACTTTTTGCAAATCGGGGGTATTGTATTCTTCTTTTTTAGCACCTCCGTGGTGGCGTAGCGCACGTATAGTAGCTACAATTACAGCAGCATTGGGGGCTAACCCTGCCGATACACATTTGATATTGAGGAACTTTTCAGCCCCCAAGTCGGCACCAAAGCCCGCTTCCGTAACTACATAGTCGGCTAAAGAAAGTCCCATTTTGGTAGCCAAGACAGTATTAGTGCCTTGTGCAATACTTGCAAAAGGACCTCCGTGCAATATAGCGGGGTTGTTTTCTAAGGTTTGTACCAAATTGGGCTTGATAGCTTCTTTTAGCAGCAGAGCCATAGCTCCTACAACTTTGAGGTCGCGTGCAAAAACAGGAGTCCCGTCAAACTTTTTCCCTACGTAGATGTTCCCAATACGCCTCTTCAGGTCGGAGAAGTTTTCGGCGAGGCATAGGATAGCCATAATTTCTGAGGCAGGGGTGATATTGAAGCCGTCTTCGCGTGGTACGCCGTGAGTGCTTCCGCCTAAGCCTACTACGATGTGGCGTAGAGCGCGGTCATTCATATCCATTACGCGTTTCCATACTACGGTGCGAGGATCTATCCCGATGCTGTGTGTTTTGCTTTGGATATTGTTATCAATAACTGCTGAAAGGAGGTTGTTGGCTTTTTCAATAGCAGAAAAATCGCCTGTGAAGTGGAGATTGATATCTTCCATAGGCACTACTTGCGAGTAGCCACCGCCCGCAGCCCCTCCTTTGATGCCAAATACAGGACCTAATGAAGGTTCGCGCAATACAGCGATGGCTTTTTTGCCAATTTTATTAAGTCCTTCGGTAAGCCCAATGCTCACAGTAGTTTTGCCTTCGCCTGCTGGTGTAGGGGTAATAGCGGTAACAAGCACCAATTTGCTATTTTTTATCTTTTGGGCATCTATAAGGTGCAGAGGGAGTTTAGCTTTATACTTTCCGTAAGGGTCTATATCATCTTCGTTGATATTTAGCTTTTTAGCTATTTCTTTTACAGGGAGTAGCTTTGCGTTTTGAGCGATTTCAAGGTCTGTCATAAGGAGCTTAATGATTTATGATTAATAATTTTATGAGATAATATTTATTTTTATTGGTAATTCTTTGGCGAATCGCAAGAAATGTTGTACTTTTGTACCCGAAGATGAGTTAAAGTCATAGACTCGCTGGGCTAATAACCTAGAAGCGTTATCGGACGTGTTGAGTAAGGATTTTAACTCATCTTCTATTATTTTTTCTTCTGTTTTGATACTATTATACATAGTTTTTAGCCGTAATTTATTGTTTTTGCTACCAAATATTTCAATAATCACAGTTGTATTATCTTTGTTCTTCTTCAAAAATAAATAAGTTTCAGCTTGATGTTTTTTACTTTATTTTTAAAGATGGTTTCATTTTGGGTTGCTTAATTTTTTTCAGGGCAAAGGTAGGAAATTAAATGGTGATGTGCAAAAAAACGTACATTGTTTTTTTAGTTGTATTTGTTATTAAACGTTGTCTTTGCATTTATTAAAGAAGGATAGGGTGTTTTCTATTTTTTGCTTTAGAGTGTTATCTCCTTCATTTGCTGCCATAAAGGATAAATATTCTTCAAATATAGCTGAATAGGAAGATATTTTCCTCATTTTCCATACTGAAGCTGCCAAAATAAGCTCTATTGCTAATATTTGTTCTATATTACGAATGATTTGTTCGCATTTTACGGCTGCACTTCCTCCCATTCCTTTAATATCTATTGATTTTTCAAACAAAATAGGGCTTTCTATGCTTGATGGTGTGGATAGCCGTCTGTTTTCATTTAAAATTCCTTCAATAATTCGTTGGAATATAGGATATTCTATCAGCTCACTTTGTTCTTGGTGTTTGGTGATTAGGTAGAATACGCGGCGCTCGCTGATGTTGCCCAAGCTGGTGAGGGTAATAGCGAGAAAATCCATACTGAGAGATAGTGGGAGTGTGTGTGAGTTCCCTCCAAAGATGACTTCTTTGTTTTCGTGAAACAGTATGGGGTTATCGGTAGCTGAGTTGATTTCGGTTTTGATAACTTTTCGTATAGAGGCGATGGTTTCGCGCACGGCACCGTGTATTTGGGGTATAGAGCTGAACGCTTCGGGAAGGATTTTAAAATTGTTATTCTCAAAAGGAGCGGTGTGGTTGCTGAGAAGGTTGCGAAGGTGTTCGGTGGTTTCTATAAGTCCTTTATGGGGGCGTACAATTTGTATGGCTGGTGAGAAGTTTGTTAAGCTACCTCCAAATACTTGGGTGGATATAGAGGCTACTATATCTGCCCATTGTATGATTTTAAGTGCTTTAATGAGGTTGTAGGCACAATAGGCAGTGGTAAGTTGGGTGCCGTTGATGAGTGCTTCGGCTTCGCGTGGGGTAAGTGATAGGGGTTGCCAGCCATATTTGGCTTGTAATTCTTGTGCTGCATAGGTTTTTTGTTGTATAGAGACTTCGCCTTCGCCGAAGAGTGGCAGGGAAAGGTGTGCGAGAGCGATGCGCTCATCGGGAATATCTTTGGTATAGACTACGGGGTAAACTTCTTGGTTGTAGAAGTCTATCAGGCGTTGTACAACTTCTAATCGTACGCCGCTATAACCATATGATAAAGATTGTATTTTTAAGAGGAGCATTAGTTTGACAATGTGGTTGGGCAGCTTGCTACCTATACCGCAGGCGTAGTTGCGCAAAAGCTGGTGTTGCTTGCCTTCCAACTGTGTGAGGTATTGTAGTGGTGGGGTATTGCAGGCATTTTGCAGGAAATGCTGACATTTTTGGATATTGAGCAGGGCTTCTTCGGATAATTTTAGCTGGCTGTTGCTTTCAATAAGAGCTTCTATTTGCTCTAATACAAGTACTTGGTTTGAAATGTAGTGTGTCATAGGGGTATTTTATGGAGTTTTTTTCTTCGGCAAAGATACAAAATAATGTTTAATGATTAATATTTCGGTGCGAGCCGCACAAGCTTCACATACTCGACTGTGCCAGCTCGCCGACTTTCCTTCGGTGCGAGCCGCACAAGCTTTTATCCTTCGCTCAAGGTTCGCTCAACCTTCGCTCAACCTTCGCTCAGGGTTCGCTGGGGGAAATTATGAATTTTGAATTTTGAATTTTGAATTGGCGGACGAGGACTAACAGCTATTTTTTTTTGCTAATTACTAATTGTTTTGTAATTTTGAGCCCTAAAATCTATATAGTGAAAAACTTTCTTTTAAAAATATTATTTCTAAGCGGTACTATAGGGGGATTGCTGCTCTCTGCTGGTTGTGAGGTTTCTAAAAGGGTGCCTGAAAATAAAGTTTTACTGCGCAACTATACTGCTTATATAAACGGAGTGCCTACTGATGACAGCAAAGTGAATAACTTTGTTCTGCAAAAACCCAATTCATACGTGCTGGGTATGCCCCTAAGCTTGTATATATACAACTGGGGAAACCCTGATGCTGAAAAGGATTTTGACTTGTGGCTGGAAAAGCACCCTCGCTGGCATCGCTTCCTGAATGGATTGCTTTCTGAAAAACAAGTGGGCAGACTGCAAAAGTCTTTTTTGGTATCGGGAATAGACCGACAGCTGATGCGTATAGGCGAAGCTCCTTCGGTATTGGATACTGCTATGGTGCGCAAAAGTACTAAACAGCTGGGGGCTTACTTTAAAAGTATTGGTTATTTCAACGCTAAGGTGAAAGATAGTATTTTCCTGAAACAAAACCAGCACGACAAATATGCTTTGGTGGGCTATTACATCAATACTGGAGACCGTTATTTGATTGACAGCTTGAAGACGTCTATCTCTTCGCCTCAAATAGATTCTGTATATCAAAAATATGTAAGCAAACGTATTTTGAAAACGGGCGATGCTTATCAGTTGGCTGATTTTTCGGCTGAAAAGGGGCGACTTTACGAGCTTTTTAGGAATAATGGTTTTTATACCTTCCAGCAAAGTTCTATAGGCTTTGAGGTGGTGCGCGATACTGTGGGGACATCTAAAGATAGGAAATTACAGGTTACAACAATCATAGGCGACTTGATAGAGCGCGATGGCGATGTGATTACTCAGAAAAAATACAAAGTGCACAGGCTGAACAAGATAAGGGTGTATACTGACTATGAGGCGGGTAGCGACAAAGCGGCTATGGACTCATTGGTGCATAAGAATATTGTGATTTATTACAAAGACAAGTTGCGCTATCGCCCTAAGGTACTGGCTCACGCTTTGGATTTTAAGCACGGGCAGGTGTATTCTGACTTGAGGCGTGGTAATACTTATAAACAGCTAAATAACTTGCGTGTGTTTCGCTATCCCAATATCGATTTTAAATATGCTACGGTAGATACGCTTGAAAATAAATTGGATGCTAATGTTTATCTTTCGGCTTTAGATAAATTTTCGTTGCGGGTTAACAATGAAATTAAGCGGTCGGAAATTGAGGCTATTGGTATTGGGCTTGGGACTTCGTTTTCGGCTCGTAATATTTTCAGGGGGGCTGAGACTTTGGAATTGAACTTGCAAGGTACATTTGCGGCTCAACCTTCGCTGAATGATACTCACTTTTTTAACACTTCGGAATTTAGTGGTGATATTCGGTTGATTTTCCCGTCTATAATGTTTCCGCTAAATACCGAAAGGCTCATTCCTTACTATATGACTCCTCAAACAATTTTTCAAACGGGGGTGAGTTACCAAAAGAATATAGGGCTGGATAAACGTACCTCATCGGGGATTTTGCGCTATGTGTGGAATCCTCACAAACAAAAAGATAAGGCTATTTTTGACCTTGTGAATGTGCAGTACGTAAACAACTTAAATCCGCTTAACTTTTTCAATATTTACCAAAGTACTTATGAAAAACTGAATGCTATTGCTCGCAAATACCATTTGGGTAGTAATTATGTGGATAATAGAGGGAATTTAACGCCTATAAGGGGGACTTATTTGTTTATGGAAGATGTATTGAAGGGCAATACTATCCTAAATTCTGATGATTATGTGCCTTTTTTTGGTGTTTTGGAACGGATGAATAGGATTATTAACAACGACTTTATCGTTTCTTCGAGCTTTACGTATATCATCAATAGTAAATCGCAGTTTTTTGAACGTGATTTTTCGCAGTTTCGCATCAAGGGTGAGGCTGCTGGTGGGCTGCTAAATTTGCTTTATACGATGTATAACGTGGTAGATAATAAGAATGACAAAAATAAAATTTTCGGGGTAGAATACGCTCAATATGCAAAGGTAGAGCTGGATTACATCAAGCATTTTCCTATAGGCAAACAAAGTTCGCTGGCATTCCGGTCGTTTTTGGGGGTTGCTATTCCTTATGGCAACTCGGACAACATTCCTTTCTCGCAGAGTTACTTTGCTGGGGGTACTACCGATAATAGAGGTTTTAAGGCTTATAGGCTGGGACCGGGTAGTAGTCATTCTTTTTTTGATTACAACGAGGCGAATATGAAGCTTACGCTCAATGGTGAATATCGTTTTCCTATCTTGGGTGCTATTAAAGGTGCTTTGTTTGCCGATGTGGGAAATATTTGGAATGTGGCTGATAATACGCGTTTTGAAGAAAATAAGTTTAAGGGATTTTCATCACTAAAAGATGTGGGGCTAAGCACAGGCTTGGGGGTGCGTTATGACTTTAACTTTTTTGTTATTAGGCTGGATATGGGTCTACCTACTTATGTGCCTACAGGCGACATCGGCGAGCGATGGATTAAGAACGTACAGCTGCGCGATATTGTGTTTAATTTTGGTATTAATTATCCGTTTTAGTATGAAAAAGACTTTTTTGAGATTGTTATGTATTGCAAGCAGTTGTGTTATGGCGCAAGAGGCTGATACGCTGGGGGTAAGCTCTGCCCCTACCCAGCGTTATGAGGTGGGCGATGGGGTTACGTATGTATATAAAAAACCGCGCTTGATACACTTGGTAGATAAGTTGCCGCGCAACATAGGCAAATCTGCCAGCAGTATGGTTTCGCGCAAGTATTATCCTTACGGGCTGGGGGCTTTGGGAGCTACGTTGGCTATATTGCCTGCTGACCCTTGGCTTATTCGCGAAAGCAGAAATTTAGGGGAATCCATAGGTTTCAGCGAAGCGCATACGTATAAAAAATTAGGATTCTTGAAGATTGTGCCTGCGGATGTAAATTCGGCTTTATATTTTGTAGGGAATGGTACTACTTTTATTATCATCAGCGGAGGGCTGGCTACCTATGGGCTCATTACCGATAATTATCGCGCCAAGAGTGTATCGTTACAATTATTGGAAAGTATCTTGGTATCGGGGGCTTTTGTACAGCCTTTTAAGCGGCTCACGGGGCGTGAAAGTCCGTTTATTACGGCTGAAGCAGGCAGGTGGCATAGTAGATGGACGTTTGCACCGAGTTTTAAGGCGTATCAGGAGCATACTCCGCTATACGATGCGATGCCTTCGGGGCATTTAACTACGGCAATGTCGGCACTAACGGTACTTATTGAGAACTATCCGCGCCAGCGATGGATACGCCCTGTAGGGTACACTGCTTTGGGACTAATGTGCTACGAGATGATGCAAAGCAAGGTGCATTGGGCTTCTGATTATCCTATCGCCTTATTTTTAGGCTATATTACGGGCAAAACTATTGCAGATAGGCGTATTACTAAGGAATATAACAATGAAGCTAATAACACTGCTAAAATACTTGAAAAACAACGATACAAGTGGCAGTGGTGTAGTGGGCGTACGTATGATGGGTATGCACTATTAGGAGTAAATGTGCAATTTTGAGCGTGAAGAACGCAAGTAAAAAAAGACAGCCAAAGTTTGGGCAAACTTTGGCTGTCTTTTTTGTAAATAGTTGAGTATTACTATTTGCCACGCAATTCTTTTTCTAAAGCAATAGCTTTAGGGAAAAGGATATTGTTTTCTAAGTGAATATGCCTATTGAGGTCGTTTTCGAACTCTTGTAGCATTTGGAAGCTCACGCGGTAGGTGTTACAAGCATCTGCGGGAACAGTGTAGTTATTGGTAAGCTTTACGATTTCCTCAAAGCGGTCGCCTTCTACGCTATGCTCGTGCATCATCATAGCCACAGGGTTTTCAACAGTACCGAAAGGTATTTCGCCTAAAGGTTGCCCTGATTGTTTAGCACGCACGAGCTGTTCTATATAAGGGAACAGTACGTTTTCTTCTTTTACGAAGTGCGAAGCAAGGTCGCGGGCACTTTCTTGGAATATGCGATTTATTTCGTGTAGCTCGGGGTGGTGATCGCCGTGTACCTTAGCGATTTTATCGAGGAACTGGAGTAGCATAGGAGTTTTGTCGCGCACGTATTGGTGGTGAATGCGCACGATGTAATTAGCGAGGAGGTCGAGCGGCCAGTCGCGTACATCTACTTCATTGCTATTACCGCTTGGCAATGATTGCAGGTCGTTAATAAGTGCTTGTTTGTCTATGTTTTTTTTCTCACAAGCCTCGTCAATAGTACGTCCGCCTTTGCAGCAGAAGTCTACGTTGTGTTTTTTAAATATGGCAGCTGTACGGAAGTCGTCAGCTACTATTTCTCCGATAGTTTTGTTATCAAAATTCATAGTGTTATTATTTAATGGTGCAAAGGTAAGAAAAAGAATTAAGATAATAAAAGAATTTTGTATCTTTTTTATTAATAAGGTTATAATAGGGTTTGATAGAGAAAAACAAGAATTATTTTAGGCAGAAAATAAACTTTAACACTCTTTGCATTATTATTACATTTTTAATAATATGCTTAGTTTTTATTTATTAAAAAGGAGGCTTTATAAAGAAAAAAAGTAAAATATTAGCGAATAAATACGAAAAAATCATTGTAAAAATGGGATATTTTTTAGAATACGATAATATTTTTAAATATTTTTTAAGAGATTTTTTGGTGGTTCATAAAATTAGCGTATCTTTGCAGCGTTAAAAAGATATGAGACTTTTTCATAAACCGTTACCAAACTATCAAAATTGTGTGGTAAAAAGTAAAATTGTAAAAAAAAAGTTTTTTTCATAATTTTTATTTTTAAGTTTTCTTTTTTATTATTAAATTCTGGGGCTGCTGAGAAGGGATTCTCGGCAGTCTCTTTTTTTGCGTACTAGAAGAGCTTTTAAAGCTAGTATAATTCGGTTTGGGTATTGTTATTATAGAAAACAAAAAAAAGCCGCCTTTTTAGGCGGCTTTTTTTTGTTTTCTTTTTTATTATTAACGATATAACGTAAAGTTACCATTGAAGGTACGATCGTCATTTTCATCGTTCATTTCAATGATGTACCAATAGTCACCTGTTGGCATATCATTGCCTTCGTATTTACCGTCCCAAGACTCTCGGTAGTTCAATACCTTTAAGCGGCGTCCGAAGCGGTCGAAGATACTAATTCTTATTTGAGGGTACTTCTCTACATTTATAGGCACCCAAGTATCATAGATACCATCACCATTAGGTGTAAAGAAGTTTGGTATAAGAATATCAAAGTACTCTTCATAGAATGTGCGTGAGCGTACGCAGCCTGCGGCATCGTATACTACTACATTCACGGCTTTGAGTTTCTTGCCGCTTACAGGGTTGGTATAGTCGGGGTCGTTAAGTTTAAGTTCGTAAAGGTTTGTTTCGTCATAATACTCACCGTTAAACTCATACTTATACGGTTTCTTACCATCTTTACCTTCCACTTGTAGTGTATTTACCACTGTAGTAGGAGTTTTTACGATTTCGGAAAGCTGATAGATTTCCTCAATATGCACAGGATTAGTAAGGGTATGGCTGCACGATTTTACAGCTCCTGTAGCTGAATGTACACTTGTATAGAACAATTCCATAGTTTGCGTAGCTACAGTTATATCAAAGCGTGTTTGGTCTATATACCCTATATTACCTTTGCGGTTGCTATCGCCGTTGTTACGTGAGAACATTAGCGGAGTGCTACCATTTAGGCTAAAGGTCATTCTGTTGAAATCTATTTCGTCTTTGAAACGAACTTCTATCCACGTAGAGAACTCATTGTTATCACAATTATAGCCTTGTGAGGTAGAAGCCTCCAAGTCGGGCACTGAAATAACTGAGAAATCAAACGTTGGCGACATTGTACAGCCTACGCCCGTGCCTTGTCCGCTATCGGTTATATAAACTCTATAATCACCTGCAGGCAACTGTTCAGAAGCTACACTTGGCGGTGCGCCTACCATATTAGGAACGTTCACTGGCGTACTGCTATAGATACCAGACTCATTGTGATATGGTATATTAGTATATTTATCCACCACTTTCACTGTATAAGGAGGACGCCCCCCTTCTACGTGGAAGGATATAGAACCATCACGCCCTTTGTAGCACACTTGTAGGTTTTGAGATGTTACCGAAACAGTAATAGGAGCAGGTTCTTTTATCTCTATTTGTCGTTCTATAAGCGAACAACCCCAAGTATCCATTATCTCTACATCATAGAAACCAGGTGCAAGATTTTTATAGGTAGCCGATTTAGACTCTTCTTTTTCTGGAGTAAATAATATCCTACCATTTTTATACAATGTATAGTTATATGTGCCTGAGCCACCTGTAATAGTAGAGGTTACTACTTGTATGATACCATCCGAACTACCCGAACAAGTAGCGTGCTGAGTAACAGTAATTGTACCCGAAATAGCATCAGGATAAATAATACCTACCTCGTGCGTACCTGAATATACAGTACAGCCCCATTTATCACTAATACTAATAGTATAGCTGGTTACAGCTCCTGGTGTAGGCACTGCCGATAATCCTGTAAATAGTATCTTACCTCCATCTTCGCTCAATATCTTAGACGGTACTGCTGCACCATTAATAGTAATCTCATAAGGAGCCCAACCTCCAGATACTCTCACCATTATTTCGGCACGGTTACCATCACAAGTTACACTATGTGTTTCTTCAGCAAATACATCCAATTTTTGATCTGCTTCTATAAGCTCAAACGTAGCATAAGCCTTACAACCTGTAATTATTGAGGTTGTTTCTACACGATACTTACCTGCACTGATACCCGTTTGCTGATATTTACCTGGGGTAGTAGTGCCGTGTGTAGTACCACTAAATACCGCACTATTATTAGCAAGGTCATAAATCGTAAAGTTGAAACCATCAATTACTTGGTCGCCGTCAGAAAGACGTGTATCAGAAAGTTCAAAGGTTATCTCTCCAGTACCTCCCTTACAAGTAATATGCTGAGGATCTTTAGCTTCAAGTAACAATGTTTGAGGATCAAGCACCGTATAGTTTACACTCACCTCACACGATGTTTTCTTATTCACTGCTTTCACTACATAATAACCAGGTTCGGTAATCGTTACATTGTTAAATGTAAGCGAAGTAGCCGAGTGCGTTATAATTGGTGCAATTTCACCTATTTTAGTAATGGTATACTCTATAGGCTCATTGTTGTACACCGTTGTAGTGCTTACGGTTATATCAAACTTCTCACCTGTGTTTGCACAAGTAAGTGCTTGTGTTTGGCTTGCTGTTATCGCACTCATTATCAAGGTAGATGATACAGTAGCTACAGTGCTGGTCATAGAGCAACCGTTGCTATCATATACCTGTACGTAATAGTCGGTATCAGCAGTTAAGTAGTTAGGCAAAGTATAAGTATATATATTTTCGCCAGCTTCTACTGTTTTTTGAGCTACCAAAGTATTAGAAGCTACTGTCCTAAACTCAATCCTTTCATAGATACCTGTACCACCACTCACAGCATCAAGGTCAAATATCAATCGTGGATAAAGCGATTCGCCTGTTAGATAGCCTGCATCATCTACTTCACATTCGTAGTCTTTCTTAGTAAGAGCTCCTGCTGTGATACTTACAATATCAGGCGAAGTAGCCGTTACTACTTTTTCTACTGTACAACTACGTATTGACTCAGCAGTTATCAAGTAACCTTTACCACCCAAAGAAACAGGTCCTGAAATCAATCCTGCAAAAGTAGCATAGTTAGCATTTGCAGTAAGTGTATGGCTCACTGCCGAACCATCAGGAGCTGTAATTTTGAATACGTAAGGCCCATCAGCTACAGGGGTTACCTTCACACGTACGGTAGCCTCATCTTGATAACAAGTAGGAGTAGTTACCGATAACACTTCTATTCTTGGCATCTCAGGCGGTGCTACTCTGAACATAAGTGTTTTAGCACATTCTGCCGCAGTACCAAAGGTAGCTGCATCATATACACTGATGCGGTAATCACCTTCCCTGATACCATCACCTGTAGAGGCTGGCATTACATAGCTATTGCCCGTTACGTTATCAGCAGTGATAAGTGGTACAGCACGTTGTGTGCTTGAACCTCTATCTACCACACGATACAAGCTAATCTTGTAAGAACCTGTACCTCCTGTGATGTTGCTTACTGTAATAGTTGCTGCCCCATTACCACAAGGTACTATTGGCGTATGCGATGCCTCAAAATTTATATAGTCATATACTTTGAAGGTAGTGCTTGTTTCGCAACCATTACCATCACGTATTGATAACGTATATGATGAAGTATTAGGAGCCAAACGTATAGGCAACAATACATTCGTTTCACTTGCTACAGCTGGCATTGTAAGATTTTGCCAATCGTTTATACCATCTACTTTATACTGATGTTGTCCTACACCCTTAGTAGCAAACACTACATTTACAGGATAGTCGGAGTTATCAGAACAAGCATCCAATACATCTACTGAAGCTATAGCAGGACTAGGGTCTAAATCTACCGTAGTGATAGTGTGTACCAAGCAACCTGCCGCATCACGTATGTATACACGATACATTCCTGAAATCAAATCACGTGCTGCTCCGTGAGCATTCGCTGTAAAGGCATTATCTAAGGTAACACCTGAAAGCACAGGTGCTAATGGTGAGCTAATACCTTCATAGTAATATTCATATGGCGATTGACCTCCTTGAGCATCTACCACTACCCTACCCATACCGATAGGTTGTGGTTGCTTGCAGTTCGCTTTCTTCGCTATTGTTACCGAAGCAGTAAGTTGTGATGCCGAACGCTTTATGGTAAATTCTGGCGATGCTTGTACGCAACCTGTTCCTGCATCAGTAAACACTGCAAAGTAACGTCCTGCAGGAATACCTTGAGCGGTATAGTTTTCACCTACTGAAGGTAAAGCAAGGTGTGTGATAGTACCTCCCACAGTTACAGACCCACCATTATGGTCAGTAGGATCTGTAAATCCTGGTGCTGTAGGTGGATATTTGTATATCCTATAGTTAGTAATTCCAGATACACCCCAATTCTTCAAGAAGAAGGTTACCTTACCATCATCAGCATCTCTACAAGTTGTAGGACGTACCAATGTTACTTGAGATTCTAAAGCCGACTGAGATGGTAGTGGAGCACTCGCTTCCTTAGTGAATGAACAACCCGAATTAGAGTCATACACTGCAAAGGTATAACGCACCCCTGGGGTAAGTCCTGTACCTAAAAGTGATGTAAAGGTATAGGTAGAGGCTTTCACTACAGTTACACCATCCGATAGTGTAGTATCTACAGGTGGGTCGGCTCTGTACCAAATAGTAGTACCACCATCAGCATCGGTTACACTCACTGTAGGAGCGATAGGGCTACCTGTAGGTCGTCCCATACCTTCTTTATAGATAGCAATATACTGTCCGTTGCCTATCACACCACCCAATCTGTCATATACCGATACTGCTACATCAGCAGAGTTAGCAGTACATTGAGCAGATACAGGGCGTATATCCAAACCATTAGCTTCTGATGTTACTTGGAAATCATCTGTAAACTGACAGCCTTTAGCATCTTCCACCAGCACTTGGTAGCTACCAATGTCCATACCATTAAAGGTTTGCATATCGTTGGCTGTCACACCCGTACGCGAAGCTATAGCAGTACCGTTTTTGATGAGTGTAACTTTATAAGGTGCTGTACCACCAGCTGTAACCATAGCGGTAATATCTGCCAATTGTACTCCCGAACCATTACAAGCCAAACTTGTGTGGGTAGTTGTAACCACCATTGCAGGCACTTCGGCTATGCGTACCGCCATAGGCTCCGATTTACATTGTGCGCTATCTACTATGGTAAGAGTATAAACACCTTTTGGCAATGACACCAAGTCGGCTGCATTATGTGTATTTGTAAGCGTACCGTTGTTTAGCAATATTGAGAATGGAGGTACACCCCCTGCTATGCTTCGGTTATTTATCAATATCTTACCAGTATTAGCACCCGCACAATTTACATCTTCTACAGTAGGTGTAGTTGTAAAGTAAGGTTTCACTACTTTCACTTCTTGTCGGTCGGATACTACTTCACAATATTCGCCATTATCCATTAAATAACGAACTTTGAAATAGTACACTCCTTCTACACTACTTTCAAAAGTATATACATTACCCGAAGATGACAATGAAAGCCCAGCTCCTATAGCTGTAGAGAAGCCCGTCGTAGCGTTGTTGCTCCACAAGAACTCTCTAGTACCTGTTCTACCGCCTGTATAAGTAATCGTAAATTTAGCCCTACTATTAGGTGCACAATTTAGCGGCGTAACAGGCACTGTTTGTATGCGCAACGGATTCGCTATTGTATAAGTAGCACTTGCATTACAAGCACCGCCATCGCGTACCACTATATTGTATAAGCCTGCTGTTAAGTCTTCATAAATAATAGAAGTACCGCTTGCCACACTACCATTTTCAAAAGTAGTACCACCATCTTTACTGAATTGGTAATCGCCGTTACCTTCAAGTACTTTCACTTGTAAACGTCCTGTAGTACCACCTTGGAAACAAGGAGCTAAATCTACCACCTCTATACGTAGAGGTTTAGCATTAGCTACTACCAGAGTATTGGTAGTTACACAACCATTAGCATCTTTCACTTCTATACGGTAAGTACCCGCTTCTAAGTTGAAGTCAGCTTCATTATTTACCGCTGCTTTAGTAGCAGGTGCTGTACCACCTCCTGTAGGTGCATAGCTAAATGATTGATAAGGTTTAGCACCACCCTCAGCAGTGAAACGTACTGAAGCGTGTGTATCCAAGCAAGTTACAGGAGCTACAATAGTAGCTGTAACCACTGCAGGGGTAGGTCTCTTAATTGTATAATCAAAGCTTGTCATACAAGTAGGCTCATTAGTCTTGCGCACGTAGAGCGTACCACTTTGTACTGCCGATAAGTTTGTGATAGTAGCTACCCCCTGAGTAGCAGTTGTAGCCGAAAGGGTAACTGTAGTCCAGCTTGTAGTACCACGCACTTGATATTGTACAGTAACTCCCTGAGCATTTTCTACTACTAAGGCAATTTCACCATCGTTTTTACCACATTTTTCATCGTAAGCAGTACCACGAGCTTTGAATTGTCTATTGTTTTCTACATTTACTGAAATACCTTCCGAACGCACCGCACATAGCTTGGTAGGTTGCCATAGTTTGATATCATCTACCGCTAAGTCGCTACCTATCACCGATGTAGGTGCTGTATTTCTAATTTCAAATATTACACTATTGTATGCAACCTGAGCTGCTGCAAAAGTCACTTTCTTATTTACCCAGCTATTGCTGCGTTGTAGCTCACCTATTGATTTTTCTACATACTGAGCCAAGTTACCAGGGTTGTAAATACGTACCACCAAGTTAGGGTTCGTACCTCCTGCGTAACTACTTGGTATCAAGTTAAACAAATTCACCGATACGTTCAATTCCTGATTAGGAACTACATCCTTAATAGTGCGTTTGTACACTACACCACTATCATTATTAGGAGAAGCCCCATTGATAGCCAAGTAACGACCATCAGTTACCCCTGATGCATCAGTTGGTGTAGGTGACACCCACAAAGCTGGGTTTGCTGTTACCTGACGTGTAATCACGTATTGGTTATTGGTAAGCGCTGTACCTGCTGTGTTACAAGTAAGGAATACCGAGTCGCTATCACAAGTATCTAAGCCTGTACCAAAATCTTCGTTGAACAACACATTAGGCGTTGTAGCGGTAGCCATAGCAGGAGTGTATTTTGCATAGATACTATATACACCTGGGTTGAGTGTAAACACATTATTTGTACGTGTTTCGCTCATAGTGCCTGCTGCATTACTAATATGGTATTCAAATGCTCCTGACGGAGTAGTAGTAAGTGTAAAGGTACCACGTCCATCACAATCATAAGTAACGGCTGTGTTGGTAACCGTTGGTGGTACTATAGGTACAATCTTGATAGGCAATTCAGTTACACACTTATTGCTATCACGCACATACACCACACTCACAGTAGAACCTACCATTAGTACAGGGTTGTTAGAGTAATTTACGTTATTTGAACTATATTCATAGCCAAATCCTGTACCTCCTGATACGTTATTAATACGCACCTTATATTGTTTTGTAGGCGAAGCACTATCACACGAGATATCTTCCAACACCCCAGCATACGCTTTTAGGGTGCTATCCATACTTTTTATCTCAAGATTAGGATTTACATAAGTACAAGTGTACAATGAGCCAAGCGTAACTTCTATTTTCAATTTATACTTACCTGCCACCAAGTTACTAAAGTAACCTGTATGGTTTTCATCTATATAGCTTTCATTATTGCTTTCGTCAAACTTATACAAAGTTGATTTCACATTTTGGCGTGTATTATAAGTAATTGATATAACACCTGTATTGCTTAGCGAACCACACTTAATATCAGTAGTGTTTATCGTATAGCCCAATAGTTCATCAGGATAAATATCTATAGCTGGGGTAAGCGCATAAGCTTTTTGCGCATCACGTGCCAAGAATACATACGTACCAGGCTGCATAATGTTAATATCTCTATCAGTACCTGCATTACCTGCTGGTATACCTGTAGCTATATAATTAGTATCAGGCACATCGGTATAGTTAGTATAACCGTTTAGTATTACACCATCTATACTCCATACTGCAAAGTCATAAGGAGCATCGCCACCTCCAGCTTGGAAGTTTAGCACACGTAGGTTACAGCCTTTCCAATTCTTAGCTGTAACTTTAGGTACAAGGCGCACTTGTTTTTCTATCTTCTGTGTAAAGGTAGCTTTACAAGTACTTGGCAAGCCCAATGCAGTTACTTCTACTGTATAGGTGTCAGGAGTGCTGATTACAAAGTCTTTTGACGATGATAGCCCTTGGAAAGTAGCTTTTACGTTTCCGTTAGAATCTTTAAGTACATATTTATAAGTAAGCCCCGAAGTAGCCATATTAATCCTAATATTACCATTTTGGTAATCAGAGATATCTCGAGTAAATGTATTATCTATTTCACCTGAAAGTGCACTGTTGAAAACATCAAAATAGAAGTTCTTGCTACAATCACCTCCAGCATTAGTCAAATGCAAGCGGTAGTGTGCTGTAGTACTAATCACAAAATCGCGATCGGTACCTACAGTTTCCCATTTATCATCATCAGTAGCAGGACAGTTCAAGGCGCGAGGTGCTTCACCGCTCTTCAGTTTTTGCCAAGCGATACGCGTATCGCGAATATTAGCTGTTATAGTTTTTGAAGTTTGGTTACACAATATAAAGTGACTCACCCATATATCTTCACTACCACAACGGTCACCACCATTAGCTTGTGCTCTAATAGGGTCAGTAACGTTATCTATATCTACAAGCTGCATCGTTTCAGTAGAGGTAAGTGTAGTACCATTGCAGTTCTTCACTTTTTCTACACGATAAGTACCTACAGCAGGCGCATCTACGTAGTTATTATTTAGTGGGTTTGCCATAAGGTTACCATCTTGGTACCATATATATTGGTCAAAGCCAGTGATAGCTGTTAGGCGCACATTGCTAGTACCAGGACAGAACATCTCGGTACGCACACAGTTATCAGTAGATATTTCAAGCGTTTTAGAACTTGTACTTTCTTGTACAGGCACCACACACGTAGGACGACGACCTTCAAACTTAAATGAGTATGAGGCTGTTAGGCTGTTCATACACGGCTTGCCTATCTCATTACAATCACCATTGAGGCGCAACGGAATCAAGATGGTGCGCAACGGGCCTCCTGCACGCAAAGTTTGCATCGGGATACTAAGTGTAATAGTATTAGAAGTCCTTCCCATTTCTACAGGAGCATTCAAGTTTTCAGTAGCCCCCGAATAGTCTGGTGTACCTATAATAAGAGCAGGGTGATTAGGCAATGTAATTTCCATAGTTGCAGAAGTTACATTCTCTACCCCTTTGTTTTGATAGGTAATTCTATAAGCAAAACTTTCGGAATTCGCAAGCTTGCGGTTGCTTATCACACCATTAGTACCATCTACAAAGGCATCTTTCACCTCCATATCTATGGCTTTAGATTTCACCTCTACATTGAACGAGCAAGTAGCTACGTTTCCTGAAGTATCTTTAAACACATAAGTAACCGTGTGCAAACCTATATCAAAGCGGTCTCCACTTTGGTGCGTTTGGCTCCAAGTATCTATACGGCAGTCATCGGTAGCGGTTACTACACCCCAAGTAGCTACACCATAACATTGGTTAGCCAGCGTATTCACCGTAATAGTACCTGAAGGACAACCTGTTATCACAGGTTTTACTGTATCTTTACCAAAGCTCACCGTTACTGAAGCCACGCCTGTACCGCCACCCGCACAGAGTGTAGCGTCTATCAAGCTATAGCGCACTATATATTTAGTATCACGACGCACTGTCTCGCTTATAGTTTTAGTATCTATAGCAATAGAAGTTTCAGAATTATCAGTCTCTACTCTGAACCACTCTATATTATATAATTGTGGCGAGCCTGCAAAGGTTATATCCATCACATCACCATTACAAGGATTCAGTGAGCGAGAAGAATAAGTAATACCAGGCTGGCTATAACTATTAGTATTCACACTCACTCCTTGAGGTATATCACCACAAGCGTGTGATAATACTGCTACATAGTTACCATTGGCTACATTCTTAAACACATATTTAGATACTTGCGAAGCACTTTGGAACACTACCGATGAAGTTACAGTAGTACCATTGGTTCTCTTAAGCAAGAATTGCAGTGGGTAACGTATGTATTCTGGATTTTTTACTTGTATAGCCACCAAACCTGAGTTGGCAGAAGCATTACACGAAGTGCCTACCACATCTACATCCAATTCTCCTGTAGGAGTAATAGTAAGGTATACACGGCTATTGTGCAATACACCTGTATGGTGGTTAGGGTTACTTGGGTTGTTTGTATCGGTGTTTTCTACCAAAGTCCATCCATTAATAGCAGCATTGGTATCGTTGAAGTTTTCCCAATTCATCACCCCTGTGTTGCCACTTTGGTTGTCATCTTTCCAAACCCCACGTTTTATTTGTGCATAGTAATATCCACGTGATTGGAGCACATAATCACCAGGCTCTAAGTTATTAAAGGTGTGTGCAAGATCACGTGAGCTACCTATATGAATACTATATTGTCCAGCATTATCTTTCTTAAACAATTCAAATAGAGCACCTTTAAGCGTACCATTAGGTGTGGTAGCTATATCATATGATATTTTTGAAGTATTTTTACAGATACTTTCTGCTTTTACCTCATCGCGGGTATAGGTCATCGCTACATCGTCCAAATTATAGTCGCGGTAGCTGGTATTGCCGCAGGCATCGGTAATGGTAATGCGATAATCACCCAAGCCTGTAGGCAAGTCACCAAAGCTAAAGGACGTAGGATCACCTCCTGCATCAGGACTCAATATAGTTTTTATTACTGGGAATGTGTAAGTTACACTGCGTACATTCTCAAAAGGAAGTGCTGTATCAAAGTTGACAGTACGTGTACCTGTACCACCGTTCTTCAAATCGAGTTTTACGGTAATAGGGTAACTAAAATCGGTAGGCGACAGCCACTTGCGTAGGGTAGCTGTATTCTTATAAATACCTTTATCTTTCTCTATATAGTGGAATTGTCGTCCTATAGAAGTAGGTTTAGGACGCATTTCTACTACACGTTTAGGAGAATAACAGAATTTATTACCTCCCGCATCGCGCATTACAAGCTTCACCAAATAGTAACCATTAGGCTGTCCTGTCATTTCAGCATAGTTTTTATTCACCCACGTATAATCAATAGGCGATGACAACAGCTGCCACTTACTAGTATCCGTTTCGTCTATATTATTATTTGTGAACGAAGCGTCCCAACCTGGGTAGCCTGAACCTAAATACTTATAAATTTCGTAATAATAACCAGCACCTGGTGAAGAAGGGTTAGCTATCCAGTTGTTAGCCAATCCATTAAGCCAATAGTATTGGAAGCCTACTTTGTTGGTACTTCCGTCTTCAGGTAATTCTATAGCACGCGAATTAAAATCTACTGCCAGCAAAAGCTCAGTACCTGTAGGACAAGGTACAGGAGGAACTGCAATATCAGAGCGGTTATCAGCACTTATAAGTGCCGAACCAGAACGTACCATAAAAGTACTTGCATTGTTACCTTTAGTAGTGTTAAGAGCTACATCCACTACATTGCGGTCTATCTTTATCTTTTTGGTAAAAGGAGTTTTACCCACATTGATAGATAGTTCTACCACATCTCCTTCTTCAAATACATAATCAGTTATAAATGAATAAGCTGCGGCTACATTGTTGCCACGCCAAGCACTGCGATAAGTAGAACTAATATCAACAGGCCCATACTTAAGCGTACCTCCCGCTGTATAGGCTTTTACTATAGCCGAACCTGTTGCTTGTATAGCAGTTTCATAGTCATCAAGCGAACCGTTGTCTTTTCTATGCAATGAGAACGAGAGCCCAAACTTACAGTTTGCACCCACGCGGATACCATTACCATTCCCCAACTCCAGCTCTAAGCAGTTGAGCGAGAGTGATGCAGGAGGTATTGTAATGGCTGTTTTATTAGTTTCACCACAAGTGGGGTTAGGAGTAGGACTTCCAGCAAAGTCTTCTACAACCAGCTGATAATCAGAACCTGAAGGCATTTGTACACCTCCGCCACCTATAGTAATATCCAGCTCATTAGCCGCATTAGGTTTTGTATGACGCTGGCTGTAAATTTGCGCACCTGCCTTGAAGAGTTTTACATCAAAAGGACCCTTAGCGCCCCCGCGTATAGTAACAATAATTTTACCATCATTGCCTGAACCACTACAAGAGGGACCAAAAGTTAAAACATTTTTGAAGGTGGGTGGTATATAATTACTTGTTACATTCACTACACGAGGTGAAGACTTTTTGTTGGTAGCCACCTCTATTACTGTAACGGTATATATCCCCGCTTTCAAACTTGTAAATTCATAACTATTTTGCCCAGATATTCCTACCTTGAGGGCTTGCGTCTTGCCATTAGGGTCATTGGGAACTTCCAACTTTACTTGCACTTGAGTTCCAGAAGGCCCCATAGTGCTGAGCAAGTTTACATTCAGCTTTGCATCTGCCTTACACTCGCCCGGTGTTGTACCCACGGTAAAGTTGTTCAATGCCACCTGTGCCATTACCGACACCGTAGTTATGACTAAAAAGAAAATTGTTAGAAAAAACTTTTTCATAGTGCTTAATGCTATATATGCTATTCTTGAAACAACAGTATTCTTCATACTTTAATGCACAAAAGTACGCTTTTTTACCGACATAACAAAAACTTTTCTCCTGATTTGTTAAATAATAATACTCTGTATTAAGATTTGAAAAGCTGCGTATCACAGCCTAATGCATTCTTTAACTCTATCATAATTAACAATATACCCAAAAAATAACAATAGCAAAGAAACCTATTACGATTCCTTGCTACTGCTATTTTTTAACTTTTTATATATAAAACTTTAACAATTAAAGCTTCTTTTTTACGGCTACTTCTTGGAAAGCTTCTATTACATCACCTTCGTGTATATCGTTGTAATTTTTCACTTGCAAACCACAATCGTAACCTTTGCTTACTTCTTTCACATCGTCTTTGAAACGTTTTAGTGAAGCCAGCTCGCCAGTATATACTACAACATTTTCACGCACTACACGCACTTTAGAGTTGCGGAATATTTTTCCGTCTGTTACCATACAGCCCGCAATAGTACCCACTTTGGCAATCTTGAACAGCTCGCGTATTTCAGCAGTACCAGTAACCTCTTCTTTGAATTCTGGTGAAAGCATACCTTCCATCGCATCTTTCAAATCGTTGATAGCATCGTAAATGATTGAGTAGGTGCGTATATCTATAGATTCTTTTTCTGCTAAAGCCCGTGCATTTGTCATTGGGCGTACGTTGAACCCTATGATAATCGCATCCGAAGCAGATGCCAACAACACATCCGATTCTGTGATCGCTCCCACCCCCTTGTGTATTATTGACACTTGTATTTCTTCGGTAGATAGCTTTTGGAATGAGTCGGTAAGTGCTTCTACTGAACCATCTACGTCTCCTTTTAGTATGATATTGAGCTGTTTGAAGTCGCCCAGCGCAATACGTCTGCCTATCTCATCAAGTGTAATGTGGCGCTGTGTACGTACCGATTGCTCTCGCTGTAGCTGAGCGCGCTTAGCTACTATTTGTTTAGCTTCTTTTTCATCTTCAAATACGTAGAACTTATCACCTGCTTGTGGCGCTCCATCCAAACCTAATATACTAATAGGTGTAGAAGGTCCTGCCTCTTGCACACGGCGCCCACGCTCATCTTGCATAGCTCGTATTTTACCAGTGCTAGTACCTGCCAACACATAATCGCCCACACGTAGCGTACCTGTTTCAACCAATACGGTAGATACATATCCCCTACCCTTATCAAGTGAAGCCTCTACTACTGTACCTATTGCAGGTTTTTTAGGGTTAGCTTTTAGTTCCAAGATTTCGGCTTCGAGCAATACCTTTTCTAAAAGTTCTTGTACACCGATACCTTTTTTGGCAGAAATATCTTGCGATTGTATTTTACCCCCCCACTCTTCTACCAAGAGGTTCATACCTGCAAGGTGTTCTTTTATTTTATCGGGGTTGGCATTAGGCTTATCTATTTTATTGATAGCAAACACAATAGGCACACCAGCAGCTTGAGCGTGGCTAATAGCCTCTTTGGTTTGTGGCATTACATCGTCATCGGCAGCTACCACAATAATAGCAATGTCGGTAACTTTGGTACCACGTGCACGCATCGCTGTAAAGGCTTCGTGTCCAGGAGTGTCAAGGAAAGTAATACGTTCGCCACTTTCTAATTTTACACTATAAGCTCCAATGTGCTGAGTGATACCACCACTTTCGCCAGCAATAACATTTTCTTTACGAATATAGTCAAGCAGTGAAGTTTTACCGTGGTCTACGTGTCCCATTACGGTTACTATAGGAGCACGAGGCACAAGGTCTTCAGGTTTATCTTCTTCTATATGGATAGCTTCTTCTATATTAGCTGTAGCAAATTCTACTTCAAAACCAAACTCGTCTGCTACTATACTTAGTGTTTCTGCATCCAAGCGTTGGTTCATCGTTACCATTATTCCCAGCGACATACAAGCACCTATGACCTTGTTGATAGGCACATCCATCATTGTAGCCAATTCGTTTACTGTTACGAACTCGGTAAGTTTCAGTACTTTTTCTTGTTGTTCTTGTTCTGCGAGTTCTTGTTCAGCTTTTTGACGGTGAATTTCGCGTTTTTCTTTTCGGTATTTAGCACCTTTAGATTTAGCATTTTTACCTTGTAGCCTTTCAAGGGTTTCGCGTACTTGTTTTTGAACCTCTTCTTCAGTAGGTTCTATTTTAGTAATAATTTTATTACCTTTCTTCTCTTTTTTAGTACCTACAGCAGTATCGGTACGCTTGCCATTAGCCCCAGTGATAGCAGCATTAGGTTCATCTTTACGGATACGTTTGCGTTTGCGTTTTTCACCTTCGGCAGCTTGTGCTCCAGCAATAGCAGCTTCTTTTTCTTTTTTACCGCTACCGCCTCGTTTTTTCTTGCGTTTTTTCTCAAATTGGCTCAAGTCAATCTTTTCACCCACTACTTTAGGACCCGTAAGTTTTTGGTACTGGGTTTCTATAACGCCTATAGGTTCTAATACTTCTAGTTCGTCTACCTCTTTGTGTTTAGGGGTTTCTTTTTTCTTTTTAGCTTGTTCGGCTACTTGCTGAACAAGTGGGTTTTGATAAACAGACGACTTGACTTTCTGCTGCATAGTATCCTTCTCTTTTTTCTTGTCTTTACTGTCGTGTTTTGAGTGTGGTTGTTGCATAGTGGCTTTTTCGGCTTCTTTAGTAAATTTTTCCTGAGGCGTAGCAGGTGCAGCGGTATTAGCAGGTTCTTGCGTAGTAACAAGTGTGTTTTCAGGAGTAACCTCTTGTGTAGCAGCAGGAGCTTGCGCAGGAGTAGTGGTTTCGGCATCAAGGTTTATTTTGCCTACGGTTTTTATTCCTGGCAAGCTACCTTTAGCTTTTATCACTTCCTGTTGCTGTTTGCGTTTTTCCTGTTGTTCTTTTTCTTGCTCCATACGAATAGCCTCGCGGTCTTTACGCTTATCCTCTATAATTTCTTTTGAGGCAGCCCGCTTGTTTTTATCAGCTTTAAATTTATGGTAAAGCAAGTTTATTATCTCGTCCGATACCTTCGCATTAGGATTCTCCTCTACCTCAATACCTTTTTCAGTTCTAAGGTATTCTACAGCAGTACTTACCGAGATATTTACTTCTTTTACTATTTTGCTTAATCTTGTTTTTCCCTCACTCATATTTTTTAGTCGTCAGTTTTTTTTATTTATATATGACGTTAGTTGTGTTAGCTGTGTGCTTTTATAGTTAATTATTCTTCAAACTCTGCTTTTAAGATACGCTGTACCTCGCTAATGGTTTCTTCTTCAAGATCGGTACGATTCATCAACTCTTCAGGTGTAAGTTCCAATACACTTTTTGCAGTGTCTAAGCCCGCTTTTTGCAGTTCTTCTATCACCCAGCTTTCTATTTCGTCATCAAATTCGGTAAGCTCTATATCTTCATCGGTAAGCCCTTCGCGGTATACATCTATTTCATAGCCCGTTAGCTGGCTTGCCAATCGTATGTTATACCCCGATTTACCTATAGCTTTAGAAACTTCTTCGTTGGCTAAAAACACATCCGCACGTTTTTCTTCTTCGTTAATGGTTACCGAATTCACGTGAGCAGGTGCTAAAGCACGAGTAATAAGCAGTTGTGTATTGTTAGTAAATGAAATTACATCTATATTTTCATTGCCAAGTTCGCGTACAATACCGTGAATACGACCGCCACGTACCCCAACGCACGCTCCTACCGCATCTATACGCTCGTCAATAGAATCTACAGCCACTTTGGCTTTTTCGCCTGGTACGCGCACTACCTTATTGATAGTGATAAGCCCTTCGGCAATTTCGGGTATTTCTTGTTCAAACAAACGCTCTAAAAATAAAGGCGAAGTACGCGACATTATAATAGTAGGCTTAGCACCTTTAAGCTCTACCGTTTCGATGATACCACGCACGTGTTCTCCTTTTTTGAAAAAGTCAGATGGTATTTGTTTTTCTTTAGGCAAAATGATTTCATTACCCTCATCGTCCAACAAGATAACCGCTTTGTGGCGAATGTGGTGTATTTCGGCTACGTGTATTTGCCCAATAATATCTTTAAAGCGTTGGTAAATATTCATACTATCGTACTCGTGTATTTTAGCTATCAAGTTTTGGCGAAGTGCCAAGATAGTACGTCTACCTAATTTATCAATTTTAATTTCTTCGGAAACGTCTTCACCCACTTCAAAATCGGGCTCTATTTTACGTGCTACCGAAAGGGCGATTTCTTTATTGTCATCGGTTACGTTATCGTCTTCTACTACTACACGATTACGAAAGATTTGCAAATCACCTTTATCGGGATTGATGATAATATCAAAATTATCATCAGAACCGTATTTCTTTTTCAAGGTATTGCGAAATACCTCTTCAAGGATCGCCATTAGGGTTTCACGATTGATTAATTTATCGCTCTTAAATTCTGAAAAGGAATCTATTAGTTCAAGACTATTCATATTTTTTTGACGTTCAATTAAAATTTAATAATTACTTTAGCTTCTTTTATATCTTGCAAGGCAAAATTATGTTCTTTTTTTACGGTTATTTTGCCTTTGCCTATGGGTTTGGGTTCGCGTGTCTCGGTTTCTATCACTACTATGCCATTGGTTTCACCTTTTAGGACACCTTCTTGCACTTTGCCATCGGTAGTGGTAATTTGCACAGTTCTGCCTACATTCTTTTGGTATTGTCGTGGTACTACAAAAGGTTCTTCGGCACCAAAGGAGGTTACTTCTAAAGAAAAATCAGTTTCTTCATCTATTTGTCCTTCAATAGCTCTGCTTATATTCACACAATCGTCTATGCCTACGCCGTTATCACCATCAATAATTACTTTGATAACGTTATCAGGGGTAATGTTTAGCTTGATAAGGAATAAGGCAGGATAGGGTTCTAACGCCTTATTTACCAATGCATTAATATCGTTTACGAGATTCATTTTCTATAAAAAGAGGGGACTTAAACGCCCCCTCACCTATTAATTATCGCTGCAAAGATACAACTTTTTTTTAGAATAACAATTTTTTGTAGGATTTTTTTGTTTTTTTGGAGTACATTGCTCCATCATTAGAAACGATAATCTACAAATTCTTTAGGTGTTAGTATTGAGATATCATCTACTTTAAAATCTTTTTGATTACGTGTAATAATAATTTTTAAGCTATTTTCTTTAGCTGTAAAATATTGAAATCCGTCTTCTAAATCCTTGAAATTAGACTGATGTGCTTTAAAGATAATATCTTTATAAAAAGGAAGTATCTCAGTAAGATTATATATTGTTTCTAAAATTTTTTTCACCTCTTCTTCTTTATAGGACTTCAACAACAAATAATTAATTGTTGCTATAGAAATAGATGATATATAGGTTTTTATACCTCGCTGCTCACAATATTGGAACAACCTATTAGCATCTTGATAAAATTTGCGCCTCGCCATTACCAAATCTAATAAAATGTTGGTATCAATAAATATTCTTTTCATCCTAATGCAAAATATTTTTCTTCAATATAGTCAGCACATTCTTTTTTCACTTCTTCATCGGTTAGTTCTGGTAATATTCCGCTAATATTCTCTAAAAGAGTTGTAATATCTCTATTTTTTCTTTCTTTACCAAAAAGCTCTTCTTGAATATATAAACTTTTGAGTTGTTTTTCTATATATTCAGTAAGGTTTATCTCATTTTCTTCAGCATAACGTTGTGCTTTTTCCAGAATTGTAGGGTTTATTGTTATTTTATTCATTGCTTATTAGTTTTTAGAGAATTAATCATAATAAAGGCTGCCTACAAAAGCAAGCAACCTTTATTTTTTACTGTTAAAATTTTGCTAAATTCATTAGCATCACCTACTTTTGCAGCACCTTTGAACGCCAAAGGTGCCTATGCAAAACGGGCAGGTGCTGGCGCTCCTTGCTGCCTTCTCTTTTTTTATCGGTGCAAAGATACAAAATAAATATCAATATTTAATGATTAATATCTATTTTTTTTAATTAACGAATTAGCACATCGCCATCCCTTACTTTTCAAGCTTTATGGTAAGCACAGGAGTATCGGAGTGGTTTACCAAATCACTACTGATACTACCATTGAAAAAATGAGCAATACCTTTGCGCCCATTAGGGAACATACAAATAAGATCCACTTTGTGTTCTTTGACAAAGTTCAGTATCCCAGTTTCTACTCGTATATCGTTATAAACGTGTGTTTCAAACTTTTTGAGTGAGCCTTTTTGTTCTTTCAAAAATTCGTGCATACGTTTATTGATTTCTGTAGTGGTGAGGAACTGATAGGGGGTATTTACATACACCAAATCTATTTTAGCATTGAATATTTTGGCAAGTTTTACGGCTTTTTCAAAAGGTTTTGCAAAGCGTTTAGAAAAGTCGCAGCCAAACATTATTTGCTTAATTTTGAGCTTTTCGTGAGGATTTTTAATCACCAAAACGGGCACTGAAGCCGAGCGTACTACTTTTTCGGCATTAGAACCTATAAAGAGTTCTTTAGCTCCTGAAGCTCCGTTAGAGCCCATAAACACAAGGTCTATTTTGTGTTTTTCAATCACTTCGTTCACGGCATCGGGTAGTGATGATGTTTCTACAAGGTCTATGATTTCTACATCTGTATCGAGCTCTTTGTGAAGTTCTTCAAAGCGTTGCTTGGTAAGCGTCAAGAAATAGAGCGTTTCTGGCAAGGAAGCCTGACTGTTGGTCATCAAGCGCACGGGCAACTCGATAGCGTGCAACAAGTATATTTTGGCTTTGTGCTGCTTTGCTAATCCTATCGCTACGTGTAGTGATGCGATAGATTTTTCAGAGAAATCGGTAGTTACAAGAATGTTTTTCATAAGGTTATATATTTAAGTTAATTATTATTTATTAATTCTAAATTCAGAATTTTCTTTTTGACGATGTAAAGGTACAAATATTTTTTGAATAAACAATTTTTTTCTACTATTTTTTTTATTTTTTGCTTATCTTCTGCTTATCTTCCGCTTATCCTTCGTCACATACTCGGCTGTGCCAGCTCACCGACTTTCCTTCGCTTATCCTTCGCTCAAGGTTCGCTTTGGTTGATTTTTCATTTTTTCAATTGGCTAATTGATAAATTATTTTTATCTTTGTGTCCTAATTACTTGTTTTTAAAACTATGGAGATTACGCATATCAGTCAGTTAGACCCTTTAGGTAGTTATACCTATGCGGATTATTTGCTATGGAAACTCAAAGAGAAAATACAGCTCTTTAAAGGAAAAATCTTTGCAATGAGTCCTGCACCAACAAGGTTTCATCAAGAAGTTTCTACGAATCTCAACGCCCTACTAATTCCTTTTTTTAAAGAACAACAATGCAAGATTTATTCTGCTCCATTTGATGTGTTTTTTAAGAGTGCTGACGGCAAAGAGTCGGTAGTGCAGCCTGATATTTGTGTGATATGTGACCGCCAGAAACTCACCTCACGAGGCTGTGAAGGGGCTCCTAATCTTATCATTGAAATTCTTTCAAGAGGCTCTCAAAACAACGATACCAAACTGAAGTTTGACCTTTACCAAGAGCAAGGGGTGCCTGAATATTGGGTAGTAGATCCTTACCATAAAACGGTGCAAATTTATCTGTACCGCGAAGGCAACTATATTGCGCTTTCGCCTATTTTAGAAAACGATGAGGTGCAATCGGTGAGTTATCCTGCCTTGCGCTTTCCTGCAAACAAAATTTTTGAAGAATAATGAACAACACCTCCTCCCCTACTTTCCTTGATTTTGATGATGAAAATAGCATTTGTTCTTTGATAGACAGTGCTTTTCTGCCTAAGGAAAGTTATGAAATTGAATACAAATCGGCTAAGGAAGGTTTTCCAATGAAAGAATTTTGGAAGACTTATTCGGCTTTTGCCAATACTCATACGGGCTTTATCATTCTTGGTATAAAAGAAAAAAAAGACGGCTTACTTATTGAAGGTCTTACCGATGAAGCTATTGAAAGTTACCAAAAAACTTTCTGGAATAACTGCAACAATCCTAACACCATTAACACCAATCTTCTGAGCAATAGTGATGTACGCACCTTACAAATTGCTGGTAAGAAGGTATTAGTATTCAAAGTGCCCTTTGCTACGAGAACACAACGACCTATATATTTAACTCCCAATCCTTTTGGGAATACTTACAAACGGAATAATGAGGGTGATTATCATTGTACAGATGATGAAGTGCGGCAAATGATAGCTGATGCTACAGGTGAGCTGAGGCGTGATAGCCTTATTTTAGAATGTTTTACCACTGAGGATTTTGACCCTACTTCTGTGAGACAATTCAGACAGTTATTTTCTGTTTTCAATGCTTCGCATCCTTGGAATGCTCTCAGCGATATAGAACTTTTTACTAAAATAGGGGCTTATCGCAAGGATAGAAAAACAGGTAAAGAGGGTATTACTTTGGCAGGATTGCTAATGTTTGGCAAAGGAGATAGCCTTAACCAACAAGAGGCACTTCCTAATTTCTTTCCTGAATATCGGGAACATCTCTCTGAGGCTATTCGTTGGACAGATAGAATATACCCCGATGGTACTTGGGAGCACAATCTTTTGCAGTTTTACCTAAGAGTACTTCCTAAAATCACTTCAGTACTTCCTAAACCATTCCATTTAGAAAAAGACACTCGTATAGAAGAAACCTCTGCACATATAGCACTGCGTGAGGCTTTTGTAAATGCTTTAGTACACACTGATTATTCACAAAGTGGCAATATTATTGTAACTCTTGAAAAACAACAATTTGTAATTTCTAACCCTGGTACTCTTTTAGTATCACTGGACCAATATTACGAAGGGGGTATCAGTGAATGCAGAAATCCTTCTTTACAAAAGATGTTTATGCTTATTGGTAGAGCAGAAAAATCAGGTAGTGGGGTAGATAAAATTATGAGAGGCTGGGATGATTTGCATTGGAGTAAACCTTACTTAAAATTAGAGGAGCAACCTAATAGAGTAAAACTCATTTTGCCAATGTTTCACATATTGCCAGAACAAGTAATGGCAAATCTTCAGGAGCAGTTTCCTACCATAGGAGAGCTAACTACCAATGAGCTAACAGCACTTACTTTTTGTAGTGTAGAAGGCTGTATTTCAAACAATAGATTGCAATATATACTTAAATTACACCCTACTGACATAACCTACTTGTTAAAAGGATTGGTAGAGAGAGGTTATTTAGAAAGTGATAACAAACGCCGTTGGGCTAATTACCATATCAAAGGAAAAAAGGTTGCAACCTCAAGCCAAAAGGTTGACACCTCTAAGACCAAAAAGGTTGACACCTCAAGCCAAAAGGTTGACACCTCTAACCTTACAAAGAGAATTAGTAAGGGTGGTTTAGAGTTTCTTATAATGGATATTTGTAATGAAAAATACGTAAAGATGGAGGTTATTGCAGAACAAGTAGAACGGTCATTAGACTATCTAAAAAACAAGATTTTTCCAAATATGGTAAAACAAGGAAAGTTAGAGAAAAAATACCCACTAAACCCCAACCACCCTGAACAAGCCTATAAAACAACTGATATATATACAAAGAAAAATCACTAACTTTTAACTATATAAAATTAATAAACTAATGAAAACACTAAGAAAAGTACTTCGCCCTGATTTTGCGACAGCGGAAAAGCTGTACCCTTTAGTTTTAGACCGCTTGATTAAGTACGAAACCTTTTGCGATGCTCAAAGTGAAGATACTCCCGAAGAAGTATTTGATAAAGAATATAAAGCAATGGAGCAATACCTCAGCGAACTCACTGGTAAAGACCTTTCCGATACTTGGCTATGGGAATGGTGGGAGTGTAATGGTATTGAGGCTTTTGCTTTTGATTTGGCAATGCCCGACCCTGTAAAACACAACAACCTCACTCGTGAAGATATCGCTGCTTTTGTACGTATCATCATAGACTGTGAATTTGAGTGCGAAAACGACTTTCAAAGGAAGTTTATGATGGATATGTTCTACGCGCATCAGTACTTTTATAAGTTTTTAGCACTGAACTGTCCGCATTTCGACCCTACTGTGCTCAATACCACAGAGTATAAAAATGGTAAGTATCTCCAACCTACTGTGGAGGAGGTAATGAAGAAAATATGGAAATAACCTAACACTTAAATATCTAAACAAATGGAACTAAATCGTATTAAAGGAAAAATTGCTTTTATCTCGGGTGCCAGTAGTGGGATAGGTAAAGCAGTAGCCGAAAAATTGGCTCAAATGGGGGCAAACCTTATTCTATGTGCACGAAGAGCAGATGTTTTAGCTGAACTGAAAGCTAAAATAGAAAAAGAACACGCTGTGGAGGTCATCACCTTAGCTTTTGACGTGAGAAACTACCAAGAGGTGGCGAAAAATATTCAGTTTTTACCTGAAAAATGGCGACAAATTGATATGCTCATCAACAATGCGGGTTTGGCAATAGGATTGCAACACCTCCACACCTACGCCGCAGAAGATATAGACCAGATGGTTGATACCAACATTAAAGGGTTTACTTATATCGCTAATAGTGTGATTCCGCTGATGCTCGCCACTGGCAAGGTGGGAACGATCGTGAATGTAGGGTCGGTAGCGGGGGAAATAGCCTACCCCAATGGCAGTATCTATTGTGCGACCAAGTTTGCCGTAAGAGCCCTCAGCGATGCAATGCGCATAGAGCTAATGGACAAAAACATAAAGGTAACGAACGTAAAACCAGGACTGGTAGAAACTAATTTCAGCAAGGTGCGTTTCAAAGGCGACCAGCAGAAAGCGGATAATGTGTACAAAGGCATTACGCCCTTATATGCCGAAGATATTGCCGACACTATCGCCTACATCGTCAATCTGCCTGACAAAATTCAAATTACTGATATTACTGTCACTCCGCTGCATCAAGCAGATGCTATTCACGTTCACAAATTGACAAATTAGTCAATTTAGCAAAGTTGATTGCTCTGATAATTAATTATTTTTTGGATTATGTTACAACAAAAAACATTATCTTTATTCCCTAATTTAATAAAAAAACGTTATGAAGAAACTGTTAATCTTAGGAAGTCTTGCTGTCATTGGAGTTGCTTGTTGCAAAAATGATGATGACAACAATAATAAAAACAACATCCCTGACCCGTGGGAAGAAAAGATTATATTACCTAAAAAGTACATCATAGAATATTCAGCAGATAGTTCCACCGAAATGGTTTACACCGTAGAGGATGGTTTTATCAAAGATGCAAAAGAGTACGAAATTTCTGGATCAGAACGAAAGGAGGTCAAACATTTGATGATTACCCCCCTAAAAGGTAAAAAGCTTCCTGCCAGAATAGATATTGATAAAGATGGTATCGCTCAAGAAGTTGTAGAATTCAGCTTCAACGACCAAGACCAAGTTACTGAAATTAAAAAAAGTGAATTAGGAAAGTTTTCTATGTCTATTACTTTTGAATACAAAGATGGGAAGCTAAGTAAATTTGCCCCTATCCCTTCAGCAGTTTACAATCTTACCTACCCAGACGCCCATACTGTGGTGGCAACGGGAGATTCTGGATACGACACATATACTTATACTTTTAGTCCAGAAGGCAACTTGATAAAGAAAGTGTACGATAATCTCACAAATGGAGTAGTTTCTTTTAGAAAGACCTATCTATATGAATATGACTTACAGAAGAAAAACCCGAAGAGAAACCTGCAAATACAACTTATCGCGTTAGCAAACACTCCTTTAGAAAATTACACCTTTTATGAGCTTTATGAAGCCACTAATAGCAAAAACCTTGTAGTGAAAGTATTCGAACGAACCCAACAACTAAAAGACTCTGACAATCCCAACTTAGGACTTACTACAGGTAACCCATACTTAAGTACAGAATATAAAAATGAAGCTAATAATCCGCAAAGTTACGCTACTAAAATTACCAAAGTGATAGATGGGTATGACGGTACTATTGAGAAATATGAGTACTAATAAAGAGAAGTATTAAAATTCACTAATTTCCTCTTATGTTAAGAACCTTAGAACAACAATACCAATTTCAATATCCTAAACTATATCATCGGCTTTATGCTGAGCAAATGCTCGATATAGGCGAATATACTTCACTTTGGAGTAAAGAAGTATATCCCCGCTTGAAAAATCACCCTCCACTCTTTTTGTACAGCGGTGATTTTGAGTTGATTCCACTTGCTAATATTGCCAAAACTATCGAAGAACTCAACGGCGAGGACAGTTGGTTCAGTATCAACCCCGATTACCTTTTTATTCCATTCGGACAAACGGGCGGCGGTGATTATTATTGCTTTTTGTACGACCAAAACGCTCCTAAACCTACTCCTCCTATTGCCTTGTTACAACACGACTCGGACGAGGCTGAGCTATTGGCAAACACCCTCGAAGACTTCTTTTTCTATGAGATGCTCAACTCGGTAAACGATATATATGAAGGATCGCTCGTACGCAGTGAAGGTGATTTCTACGAAAATATTACCCGCCTACTACAAAGCCACCTGCCTTATATAACCAACGAAGCGCAACGGCAAGTAATACAAGAAGTTTACAGCCGGAAACTCACCAATTTCACACGTGTGTTGCCACATTCTACCCAAACCTATCAAGGATTATTATCTGATGAAGAATTGGAGCAACTTCTGCAGCAACATATCCCCATAGCAGGCGAAAAGACCTTTGTGTATACAACTGAAAATGAGGTAGAAAGCACCCCTCCGCGATATATAGACGGAACGCTATATGTACGAGTAAGTCCTATCCCTGTCAAAAACGACAAAGTGTATGATGCCCTCAAAGCCCTGAATTGGCGACAAAACAAAGCCGTTACCGATCGCTTAGAGTACAGCAAGAAAATGCAATTGTATTACAACGACCAGTATGGCGTTCCGTGGGAAGAGTATATTTTAGGCGCTTTCAAAGAGCGTATTGAGGCGCTGAAGCAATTCCCCAATGTAACCGTAATTTTTGAACAAGTAAACAATGACTAAACAAGAAAAAGATTTCAGCGACCTCTCTCAAAAACTCCTCACCACTACCGATGGTAGTGAGTATCACGAATTGGTAAGAAAAATAGTGAAGAAGTACGGCGAGAAGATGCATCGGGAGACCTTACAAACCTTAGCACAAGCAGTAAAAGAAAGCAAAATTACCCACGCTCGCAACTTTGTAATCGCACGTATCTCGGAACTTGTAACCGAAAACGACACTGAGTTTGCGCCTTTCTTCTACGAAATGATAAACAAAGGTTTACCCTATTGGGCTTTTAGCGGACTGCTGAAAGTAGAAGGCGACAAGTGCTATCCTTTTTTGGTAGACTACTTGCAAAAGGAAGATAGTAAAGAGAATAAAGGGAGCGCTATCATTGCCTTAGCCGAGCATAGCGGACAACCTTTTAATAACGATTTGCCCTCTGACCCTGCTTATTGGAAAACCCTACCTATGGAAAAAGTACTTGAATGGCAGGCACAAGGTTATCCAAAAAAACAAGCTCAAAACGAGTTTCCTTTTTTGATACAAAATCCACAAACCAACTTAGAAAAAATAATGGCTAAAATAGAGCAGGTTTTAGCAAAAGAGAGAGATTTTTGGCACGTAAAATCATATCAATATAACCGCACTATTTTGGAAGTACCCAAAAAGCAAGTTATCGAGGAGATTAAAACACGTTGGCAGCTGCCTGCGGTCTATCTCACTTTCTTAGAACGCTTTTCGCCTGCCGAGGATGCTTTCCTCAAAGACATCAATCTGTATGGTGCTAATACTTTAATAGCGCATCAATGCGGTTATGCTTTTAGTAGCCCCAATGATGAGCTCTTTCCCGATTGGAAAGCCCATTGGCTCGTAATCGCTGATAAAGATGCCGATCCTTATATACTCGACCTTTCTAAAAGTGACGGAAATGAAGCTCCCATCTACAAAGCATCCCACGGTGCAGGTCAGTGGAAATGGCGTAAAGTATCGGGAACTTTCTTAGAATTTTTAGAAAAACTAAGCTAATAAAATTTAGATATTATGGAAGAAATAATCCTTTTAGAACTTTCTAAACAGATAAGAGATCAAGGGTATGACGCTACTCCTGATTTGCCTAATCTTATGATACGAATAGGCGACAAAATGCGTATTGAGCTCGAGCCTATTCCCATCACCTCTGACATTCATAAAAGTGTGTTGCCAATGCATATAGGTACTTATTTAGAAGATGGATTTTTTCCACAAGGAATTTTGGATAATATAGCAGGTTTTGGTGATACTGATGAAGAAAAAATAGATTCATTCATAGAAAATTACCTCTCCACTACATTCCAAACCATCATCAATAGTTTGAGTTGTCTTTTTGATAAAGGTTGCGACATTTATCGGGACAATTATCATTGGCATACCTCTATAGGCAAACTATATTTGTTAGGAAAATGGCAAACGCCTCGCAATGAAAGAGATTTCTATAACCTTTTAATAGATATTTTACCTCAAAATTTCACTACAAAATACCGTATCCAGTCACTGAAATGTTTTGTAGCACGCACAAAAGGCGGATATGTAGCCGAATGTTTATTAAACAATGAAGATTGGCTCGAAGGAGCAGAACGTCTGCGACAATACGCCCAAGTTTGGCAAGACAATGCTTCATTTCTATCTATAAAACAACTATTAATATTCCGCCTTTGTGACGCAATACATAATGAACCTATATCATAATGAACCTTTTAAAAATCTACTGTTACACCTAATTTTTCAGCAATAATAGCATTGATATAAGCTGAAAGTGCAGGTATCTTTACACTCTCCAATACGGTATTAGCAAAAGCATAGGTAAGCAAAGCTGAGGCTTCTTTTTTGCCTATGCCACGTGATTGCAGATAAAACAATGAATCATCACTAAGCGAACCTACTGTACAGCCGTGCGAACACTTCACATCATCAGCAAAAATCTCTAACTGTGGCTTGGTGTATACTGTTGCCTTATCGGATAGTAATATATTGTCGTTCTGCTGATAAGCATTCGTTTTCTGGGCGATTTGCTCTACCATTATCTTACCATTGAACACATTGGTCGCTTCATCATTTACGATACTTTTATAGTCCTGATGACTCTCGCAATTGGGGTGAGCGTGGTTCACCAGCGTATAATGGTCGGTGTGTTGTGAGCCTTTAAGAATGCTCAAACCTTTGAGGGTTGATTCTAAATACTCGCCTTGGTGATAGAAATTGAGATTGTTACGAGTGAGTGTACCGCCAAACGAGAAAGTATGCACACTGGCGTGGCTGTTAGCTTCTTGCGAAATATAAGTATTATCAATGAGCGAAGCCGTCAGGCGGTCGTTTTGCAATTTGTAATAGTCAAGGAAAGCGTCTTTGGCTACAAACACTTCAGTAACAGCATTGGTAAGGATAGCCGTAGCGGTATTTGATACATTTTGGTGTATTTCAATAACTTTGAGTTGTGCATTTTCGCCCACTGCAATAATATTGCGCGGCTGGTAGCAAGTAGTTTCTGCTCCGTCGTTAAAATACAGCAGCTGTATAGGTTTATCTACCACTTTCCCTTTGGGCACTTCTATATATACCCCCTCTGAGGCAAAAGCAGTGTTGAGGGCTGTAAATACATCGCCTTTTTCGGTATTGGTATTGAAGTATTTTTTGATAAACGCTTCACCGCCTTTGTGTAGTGCCTCCAATAAAGGTGTAACAGTAACACCTGCAATTGCTTTGCTGGACATTTCGGGGCTGTAATAGCCGTTTACAAACACGAGCAAATAACAATCTGCAATGGCGTACTTATGTAACACTTCGGGCGAAAGAGTTGTTTTATTGTGAATAGGCTGCCATAAGCTGTAATCAGTAGCTTGAAGGTTGGAGAGTGAAGTGTATTTCCACGCTTCTACTTTCTTATGAGGGAAGCCTTTTTCGGCAAAGAAACTAAGGGCTTCTTTGCGAATATCTTTTAATATATCATCTTTATGAGGGAAAGCCTCAAATGAAGCCACCCATTTTTCTTTTAAATCCATAGTTTAATTTGCTAATTATTTCAGCCAATCATAGCCTTTTGCTTCCAATTCTAAGGCGAGATTTTTATCGCCTGTTTTTACGATTTTACCATCGGAAAGCACGTGTACATAGTCAGGCACAATATAGTCTAAAAGGCGTTGGTAGTGAGTAATGACAAGCACAGCGTTGTTTTCGTTTTTGAGTTTGTTTACGCCATTAGCGACAATGCGCAGCGCATCAATGTCGAGACCAGAATCGGTTTCGTCAAGAATAGCAACTTTAGGTTCTAGCATTGCCATTTGGAAGATTTCGTTGCGTTTCTTCTCTCCTCCCGAAAACCCTTGATTGAGAGATCGCGACAAAAAGTCGGGATTGATTTCTAAAAGGGCTGCTTTTTCGCGTATTTTTTTGAGCAGCTCGGCAGCAGGCATATCAGGAAGCCCTTGAGCCTTACGACTCTCGTTGATAGCTGTTTTGATAAAGTTGGTTACCGAAATACCAGGAATTTCCACAGGATATTGAAAAGACATAAAGATACCTTTATGAGCGCGCTCTTCAGGAGCATCTTCTAACAGACTTTCGCCATTGAGGAGAATATCGCCCTCTGTTACCTCAAAATTTTCATTACCAGCAACCACTGAAGAGAGCGTTGATTTGCCCGCTCCATTAGGTCCCATTATAGCGTGTACTTCACCTGCCTTTATTTCTAAGTCAATCCCCTTAAGGATTTCTTTGCCGTCCACACCAGCGTGGAGATTTTTTATTATTAACATCGTTATTTATTTTATAATTTATTGAACTGTTATTTTTTTAGTTATTGCTGAAAATATCATCGGTGTGTATGCTAAGAGAGGGAAATTTTTGTGAGGGGATATTGCCTTCTACTATATTGATAGGGTTTAGGTATTTTCCGTCTTTTAGTATGTATACCAATACGTTCTGATGGTCGGGGTCTATGATCCAATATTCGGGCACTTGGGCTTCCTCATAGAGGGCGTATTTGTATTTCATTTCCTTTTTAGAGTTGCCAGGTGAAAGGATTTCAACCACTAAGTCGGGGGCACCGTCACAACCACGTTTATCAATCTTTTCAGGGTCGCATACCACACAAATATCAGGCTGCACTACCGTATAAATGTTCTTATCGTCTTGTGATTCTTTAAGCAGACGTACATCAAAAGGAGCGTGGAACACCTTACAATCTTTTCCTTTGAAAAACTGATAGAGTTCCCCTGCCAATCGCATTGATATTTCTTGGTGAAGTGCCGATGGGGCAGACATCTTAAAGAGCTTCCCTTTAAAGAGTTCTACCCGCTCTTTAAACTTCCACAACAGATAATCAGCATACGAATACACCCCATACAGAGGGTCTAACTGGTTGATATTAGTGATTTCCATACGTCATTGTTTATTTTAGGTTCTCTCATCTGTTTTCATTTCGTCAAAAATAGCGTTATATACCACATCTATTCCTTCACACAATCCCCATTCCAAGCCTTTTTGCGCTTTTTGAAGCTCTTCGTAAGTAAGTCTTCTGCCTAATTTTTCTTCAGCCCAATATTGTACATCACCTACGGTTATGAGAAACAATGGTTTATCTTCTTCCATAAACTCTTATTTAAGTCGCAAAGGTCGGATATTATTTTGAATTATACAAATTATTATCCTTGTTCATATCTATACTCCTATTTTTAGGATCTATAATAATGCTTTTTATGTCGGTTAGTGGCATATCGAGTGTGAAAGTGTATGTAGGGTTTCCCCAGCCCCAAGCGGGCAACACTGTACGCTCATAAGCTGGATAAACGTTAGGCTTTTCGGCATAAGTCATTCGCAAAGGTATGTATATATAGCGCACCTTACCTGCCTTGTCGGTTACCCATATATCCACAGGCAAGGGAAGTCTATCTAAGCGTTTTAGCGTTACTTCGGTTTTGTTGTTTTTGCTTTCTACCTTGTCAATGGCATAGTCGGCGGTGTGGTTTGTTTCCATAAATTCGTTGAGGAACCACTGCAATTGCATTCCCGATACTTTTTCAGCTATACGTATAAAGTCGTTGGGAGTAGGATTTTTGAAAGCATATTCTTTATAATAGCGTTTAAGGGTTTTTATCAGTGCTTCATTACCCATAATATAATCTAACTGGGTGAGGAATAGCAAGCCTTTATAGTAAGCAGTAGCGGTATAGCCGCGATTGGTAGCAAAGCGATCGGAGTGGGTAATGGTGGGCTCGTGCAATCCCATTTTTACCATTCTAAAGAAGCCTTCGTAAGCATCTTCAAAAGGGTCATCGCTTTGGTTCAAATTCAAAACATAGTGTTCGGCAAGATATTCTATATAAGAAGTAAAGCCTTCGTCCATCCAAGGATAAGCTGCCTCATCGGTAGCAAGTAGGTGCTGAAACCAAGCGTGAGCGAGTTCGTGTGCAGCAGTGCCTACTAAACGTTCGTACTTTTCGTTACCTACCATAAGGGTACACATAGCGTATTCCATACCACCGTCTCCGCCTTGTATAAACGAATACTGAGGCCAAGGGTATTTACCTACAAGTTGATTGTAGTAAGCGAATACCTGCAACATAGGCTGTTGTATTTTTTTCCACGTATCTTGGTATTTTTTATAGATGAAGTGAATCGTTTTGCCGTCAGCCAATTGATGCTTGTCGTGTACATACTCGGGGTCGGCAGCCCACGTAAAATCGTGTACGCGCTCTGCGATGAAGTGCCACGTTTTGGTAGGCGATTTAGTAGCAGGCACTTTTACTCCCTTATCTTCATAGCCAAAGCCTATTTCGTTAGGATTTTGCAATACGCCTGAAGCACCTACAAGGTAGGTTTTATCAAGGGTGATTTTTACATCAAAATTACCCCATACGCCGTAAAATTCACGTCCTAAATATTCGGTAGTGTGCCAACCTTTGTGGTCGTAAGCTACCATTTTGGGGTACCATTGTGCCATAGAAAGCGCTACCCCATCAGGACTATTGCGCCCTGCACGGCGTATCATCACCGGTAGCTGACCTTCAAAGTTTAAGTTGAGAACTATTTTGCTATGAGGCAATATAGGGGTAGGAAGTATTACTTTCAGGATTGTACTTTCGTGCGAAAAAGTAGCGTTTTTGCCGTCTTGTGTAAGCGATTTAATGCGCAGGTAGCCCATCTCATCGGGGGCAAGTTTGGCAATTCTACTTTCATATACCGGCTGCTGACGTGTTCCTTTGTTAATTGTCATACGGCTATCGGGGTCGGGTAGGTTTTGCAGGTTAGTGTCCATTTCGCTATTGGGTTGGAACGCATTGTAATAAAGGTGAAAAAATACGGTAGAGAGCGTATCGGGGGAATTATTAGTATATGTAAGTTTTTGCACACCCTTGTACTGAAAGTTTTTGACGTTCATTGTTACATCCATTTGGTAATCAGCCTGTTGTTGCCAAGCATTGTCTTGAGCAAAAATGCCGATAGACCAAGCGAAAGCACAGAGTGTAAGGATAGATTTTTTCATTATATTTCTTATATTAATTACATTCAGGGTGCAAAGATACAAAAAAAAGTCGTTAGTCGTTAGTGTTTAGTACGCCAATTCACCCTCACGCCTAAGCGATAGATAAGGGGAAGGTAAGGGGAAGGTAAGGGGAAGATAAGGGGAAGTGTCACGTCCTAAAAAAGGTTTACAGTTATCTT
>NZ_KB291318.1:12890-55214 GCF_000318275.2 Capnocytophaga sp. oral taxon 332 str. F0381 | reverse complement strand
TTCCTTATCAATTACTTCCCCCTTACTTGCGTAACCAATGTTTAAACTCACTTGTTAACTTTTTCTCTTTAAGTAAAGATATCATTTCAAATTGAGCTTTAATTTCATTTTGAACCAAAGCTTCTTGAAATTCTTCCTTTGATAAAATATCCTTATCTTCATCTTGTAGCATTATGAAGCTGTCCAAAAAGTCTTTAATAGTACAACTTTGGCATCTCCCCCCCTTTTTAAAGGAAGTCCGCGAGCTGGCGCAGCGGAGTATGCATTAATAGTAGGGTATTAATAATCAATTAGTTACAAAAATATTCTGTTCATTAATAAGCTTGTTTTAAGCTAAAATAAAACTTTTGGGACAGCCTCTTGTTTTTGCAAAAGTCCAAAGAAATAATATTTGTTACCAAAAGAAAACTCCCCTTGCAAATAGTTTGTAAGGGGAGTTTTCTTTTATTTCTTCACAAAATAATCTTTAAAAATATGTTTTTTACCTGAAGGATCTGTATCATAACTTTCTCTGATGAGTTTTCCATTCTCAATGTATAGGTGCGCTACTCCATTTATAATTATTGTGGAACCTGATGTTATGTAAGGATAAGACCCTAATTTTTTATTTTCACAATCGTAGTAAGAAACTGTTTTCTCTGTGAAAACAAATTTTCCTTTCGTTGGACAATCTGCTGTTGCTTCTGGTGGTGCATCTCTATCATTGTCTGTCCATTTTTCAAAGACCCAAGTGCCTATAATTTCTTTGTTATTTGTTACCTTGTCATCATCTTTATTTCCACAAGAAATGACTAAAGCCATTATAGCTATCAAAGCTAACTTAAAAAATATTTTCATTTGTTTGTTTTTTAAATAACTCCTACTATTTAAAGGCATTTCGGATAGTGCCTATTAGCTCCCTTCGGATAGAGCTTGTAATTATTAAAAATAAAAAAACGTGGAAACATTCCTTTTTACTTTCTTATAGAAGCCCGACCAAAGGCTATTGTCATAAGTAAAAGGAATGCCCACGTAACCGCAGGCATTCGCACTTACACTTTCCTATGACAATGAAAAAATTGGTCGTTTTTCTATAAGAAGGAAAATCGTAAAGCGAAATGCTATATGTCGTTTTTTATATTATATCTTTTTTAAATGCTGTTTAAATATTGTTTAAATTTGGGACAAAGATAATACTTTTTTTCTAATATACAAAAACTAAGGTAATACTTTTCTCAAAAACTTTTTCCCCTATACTACCTATCTACCCCCTCAAATTTGCTAATTTCCAAATTCTCTAATTTCCAAATTCTCTAATTTGCTAATTCCCTAATTTGCTAATTTTCTAATTTCCAAATTCCCCAATTTGCTAATTCTCTAATTTGCTAATTCCCTAATTAGTATTTCTTTTGTCATAATTGTTAAAATCACAATCTAAAAATATCCTCAGTAGCAACTCCCAGCTCAGGAAACTTAGCCGAGTAGATAATATCCCCCTCTACAATAGGAGGTTGAGCATAATATTTGCCGTTTTCAAGCACAAACTGAGTAATCTCTTTATCAATAGGGCGTACTACCCAATACTCACATACCCCTGTTTCTTCATAAAGTTCGTATTTATAGCGCATTTCCTTCTTAGTATTACCAGGCGATAATATCTCTATAATCAGGTCAGGAGCACCCAAGCAACGCTTGTCGTTTTCTAACTTTTTAGGGTCGCATACCACACAAAGGTCAGGCTGCACCACACTATCTTCCAAACCATTTTGGTTCTTAAGTACCACATCAAAAGGAGCCGCAAAAAGCTGACAAGTTTTCCCTTTAAAATAATTGTAAAATTCCCCCGTTAGGTTTCTCGCTACTTTTTGGTGAGAAATAGCAGGAGCAGGGCTCATCTTAAAAACTTTCCCTCTAAGAATTTCCAACCTATCTTTTATTTTCCAAAGCACATAGTCGGCATAGGTATACACCCCATTGATAGGGTCTAATTGTTCTATATCAGTAATAACAGCACTCATAGTAAGTTATTTTTTTAGATTATCAAGAGCAAAGATAGTGATAAATAAGTAGATTAGCAAATTACAATCTCTCTACCTCTTCCACTTCGCTTGTGTGCACCTCTTTCGCTTTTCCAAATTGGTAAGTAAGGTTCAATTTCACCTGTCGGCTTTCGCTATTACCATAGGCGTATAGGTCTAAGTTAGGCAAATGGCTCTCGCTATCCCAGCGTTGGGTGTGAAAAATATCAGTAAAGCTAAAAGTAGCTGTAAGGCAGTCGTTTAAGAAAAGGCGTTGCAACCCAATATCTATTCCCCCAGAAGACTTAGCTATTTCGTTAATACCTGCCAACCTACGCGAATTGTAAACCGCTGTAAGCTCTCCTTTCAATTGGTAAGGCAAGCGAAAGTAATTTTGCATTGTCAGGCTGTACTGCCACCTGTGTAGGTGCAAGGTGCTCCCCTCTATTACCGCCCCTTTGTTCTCTATATAGTTCAGGTTAGGAGTAAGAGTCGTCTGATAGCCATTGCCCCAATTCAGTTCTTGATAGAGCGAAAAAAGCAAATGGTGCTGCTTGCCTATATTCTTAGGTATAGAAATGATTTTATTACCCTGAAAAGGCTCATTAATACTACTAAAAAAGTCGGTAGAGTAGCTATAAGCCATTGTAAAAGAAGTCTTTTTGTACGAAGCCGAAAAGGTAGCTTTTTGTATCTTTTCAGGCAATAAAAACGGATTACCTTTCCAATACGATAGTTCGTCCAAAAGGTATTCAAACGGATTGAGATTTTGGTACTCAGGTCGGTTGATGCGAGTGCTATAGCCTGCAAATAGCTGTAAGTTATCGTTGTATTGGTACTGCAAATTAAGAGTAGGGAAGAAATTAGTATAATGCTTTCGGTGTTCTTGGGGTGTGGAAGCACTTCCTTTTTCGGGCAATAGCTGTCCTTTAGAAAAAGTAGTTTCGTTGCGTATGCCCACCTCAGCACTCAAGCGTTCGGTAATAGGGTAATGATACTGGGCATACACGGCAAAAATACGCTCTTTGAAGTCAAAAGCATTCGAGCGGTTTACATCTATGAGGTTATAGGTAGGCAATTGTCTAAAAAACTGAAAACTATTGTCCGAAAACACCTGCGAATACTTAGTTCCTGCCGTAAGATTACCGCCCCATAAGGGTAATTCAGAACGGAAAGAAGTAGCAAAAATATGTATCTTTCTATCGTTTTCTGATAGGTAGGTTTCGTGAGAAAGTATCGCACCCGCTGGCGAACGATAGGTGTTAGGCTGTCTATTGCCCGACCCTCCATCAAAAAAAGCGTAATCAATGTCTAACTGATAGCGTTCGTTATCCGAAGGACTAAAAGTATAATAAACATTAGCGCTATAGCGATTAGCTTTCTGCATAAAGTAATCGTTATAGCCCGATAGTGTTTTTTCTAATGCATTAGAAGTGTCGAAAAAGCGAGTAGTCGTGCTGGTCGTTCCTTTTCCAAATAGCGTATTAGCAGCCAGTTGTGCACCTAAAGAGTGTCGTTGGTCAAGCCAATAGTCATAGCCTATATGCCCCGCTATGGTCTTGCGCTTCTCAGTATCATCTGTCGGACTTTCGTAGCGCAGTCCGTTTTGCACGCGCTCGCTGCCGTAATCCATTGCGTAATGTCCCAATTGGTGATTGTACCCCAAATGCAAAATACCTTTCTTCACGCTGTGTTGTAATTGTAGTTCGGTATTTTGTCGCAAGTTCCACCAATACGATACCCCATTGTTCAGCGATAAGAATGTCCCTTCTATTGTCTTTTTATCGAGTACAATATTCACAGCTCCTGCCCCTCCTTGTGCTTCATATTCAGCAGGCGGATTGAGCAGCAATTCCGTCTTTTTAATTTGTGTTATAGGGATAGATTTTAGGTAATTTGCCAAATCGTCAGGCTGCATATAAGTAGGTTTGCCATTGATAAGAACCAACACATTGCTTTTTCCGCCAATGCTTAGGCGATTTTGATTGTCTACTACCACATTAGGAGTGCTTTTTAGTGCATCGAGTGCCGTCCCCTGCTGATGAGTAAGACTATTTTTTGGCGAAAAAACTATTTTTCCTTGCTCCATATACACGGCGGACTTCCTTTTTGTAGCCGTTACCACTACCTCTTCCAAATTCAGTGAAGAAGCAAGAGGTATAGAGAGCAACTCTATATTGTTAGTCAGCAAGAAAGGCTCACCAGTATACGACAGGTAATCGCCTGTACTTTCAATATAAATACGCAGATTGCGTTTAGCAGAAGAAAAGCTAAAAAGCCCATTGTTTCCCGTAACAGGTTCATTCACTATCACATTAGTGTCCGCATCCAATACTCTGATGGTGACATTAGCAATACCTTCAAGCGAAGCATTATGCACAAAACCTTTTACGGTATATTGTGTTTGTGCACAAAGGGTAGCGCCTCCTAAAAGAAGACAAATAAAAGAAATAATGTTTTTCATTTTTAAAAAGTTTTTTATAGAATTTGCATACTTACATAAAAAGTATTATCTTTGCACCGCAAAACAGCAAAAGTTGTTTTGAATGGTGCGGGACGAGACTTCGGGTCTCTATAAGCCTTCACCCCTCCGGGAGGCAAATTGATAATAATTCAGTTTGCCTCCTTGTTATTTAAATCGGTCTGTATTTACTTGCAACACTCTTTTATCAGGCATAATAAAAGTGATTGCTTTTATATTTTTTGCACGTTTTTGTTTAAATGTTGCTTTCAGCATATCAAAAGCTTCTCGGTTAGACTCTAATTCTTGAGTAAAATGAATAATAACTTCTGAAACCTCCTGCTTATTAGCTTCTTTCAAAGCACTCTGAATTGCATTTTTACCATTAGTACTTTCTGCTACTTTTATATCTACATATTTTAAAGTCAGCAAATTAAAAGCATCAGGGTTCTTCTTCCCATCTTGAATTACAGGTAATAAACGGTACTGTTTGCCATTATTAGCCAAAATTTTCAAAGCCTCAATATTCTTGTATTTTTCAGTCTTGCTTTGCGAACCTTGGTTAAACTTCTCTACAATACCACCATTAGCACTTTCATACATCACACAGAAAGTGATTTCCTTATATCTCTTTCTAAGAACAATATGCTTTTTTGTGGTAGGAATATGTTTCATAACTTGTTCATTGTCAAAATTTGCTAATTAGCAAATTTACTAATTGAATAATTTTTGTATATTCTTATACGAGCTTTTTGCTAATTCTTTGGCGGTAGCCTCATCTTTCCAGCATACTTTTTCTATACCCTCTTCCGTTTGGGGCACTAATTTCTTCTTATAGGTAGTCGTCATATCATACCAATAAGTTTCTTTCAGAAAGTAGTGTCCATCGCGTTTGAATATGTGGTAGGTAATCGTCCTAAAACGCTGTATGAGCAGCTTTTTCACACCCGTTTCTTCCTCTACTTCGCGCAGCGCACAAGTAGCAATATTTTCGCCCTTTTCTTTCTTTCCTTTAGGCAAATCCCACTTGCCGTTTCTTTTGATAAGCAGCACCTTTCCCTCCTGATTATACACTATGCCACCGCCTGCTTTTATGGTAGGGATAAGCTGCTTAAATTTCTTCATAAGTTTCTCAACCTTAGGGTGATAGAGGTATATTCTCTCTACCCCCTTATGGTTTAGTGCTTCGATGATTTCATCAAGGGTTACATCTTTTAACCGAAAATATTTTTCGTTCTCAATATTTTCTTGTACATTTGTCAAAATAATCGACTTATTGTCTAAAAATATTTCATTCATAACATTATGATATTAGATAACACTGCGGCACAGAGTACCGCCGAATTTTTACTGCAAATTAACGCAATAAAATTGAATTCTGAAAATTATTTTACTTGGGCGAGTGGCTGGAAATCGCCTATTTATTGCGACAATCGCATAATCCTCTCATTCCCAGAGGTTCGCAATTACGTAGCCAATACTATGGCTACCTATATAAAAAGCCATTATCCCACTGCCGAAGTAGTAGCAGGTGTAGCCACAGGGGCTATTGGTATGGGTATGTTGGTAGCCAACGTGCTGGGGTTGCCTTTCGTATATGTACGCCCTGAGCCTAAAAAGCACGGTCGTCAGAACCAGATAGAAGGCTTGCTAACAGCAGGACAGCGCGTAATTGTTATTGAAGACCTCATCAGCACCGGTATGAGCAGCCTCAATGCAGTAAAAGCCCTTCGCGACTTTGGGGCTGACGTATTAGGTATGGTAGCCATCTTCTCCTATAATTTTGAGGTTGCCAATGCTAATTTTGTCGCTGAAAAGCTCACCCTCCACACCCTCAGCGATTACGACCATCTGCTGGTCAAAGCCTTAGAAATAGGCTACATTGGCGAACACGAACTCGACACTCTCAAAGAATGGCGCAAAAGCCCCGACACGTGGCGCAATTAACAAATCGACAAATTATTAGTCAAAACATTGCGAATCTTTCAATAAATCTATAATTGACAAAATAGCAAATTAAAAAAATAATCACCCTTGATAATCAGCGTTTTAACGATTAACTTACTCCTTTTTTTGGATATAGGAAGGATATAGGAACACCGAAGGAAGAGCGAACCTATACCGAACACATACCGAACATAAGACGATACAACACTGAATTTCAATCGTTTAACGACTTTACCATGATACTGAAAGATTCGCAATAAAAACCAAAGAATATTAATAAATTCGCAATATAAAAGCCCGTGCAGCTCGCACTCTCACCCGTCCTACCCGTCTTACCTGTCCCACCGAAGGTTATGCGAAGGATAAATAACAAATTATACGGCATAGCCGCTTAAAATAATTTAAAAAAAATAACTATGCAAAAAATAGAAATCCCCGAAAACTGGGCAGTCTATATCGGTAGAGTAGAAGATAAGCCCGCTGTGTTTCGCATCAATTTAGGTATAGACGAAATCGATTTCCCTATAGAGGGTTACACCCAATGCGTAAGGCTAAACCTTGTCCTTAAAGCACCCGATGAACACGGTTTTACTACCGATGAGGAAAGAGAACGCTTCTATAACATTGAAGATATTATAATGCCTTCGCTAAAAGAAACCGATTTTTTAGCAGGAGTTGTAACCTATCAAGGCAATACAACTTGGTTTTACTATACCCAAGAAGCTCCTCTATTGGCAGCCAATATCGAAAAGGCTTTCACAAATATTACCGATTATGAACCTGAAATACGTATCGTAGATGACCCTAATTGGGAAATATATTCCGACTATCTTTACCCCAATATCTACGAACATCAAAGCATCAAAAACAGTGCGGTACAGCGCCATTGCGAAGAGTCAGGCGACCATACCGACCAAGAACGCCCTATAGAACATTGGTTGTATTTTGATACTGAAAAGGATATGAATAGTGCCCTTAATAAAGTAATAGCTTTGGGGTATAAGGTAGAAGATAGTGGTAAGGTAGAGCCCGAAGAAGAAGACACTCCCCAAGAACCTTACTATCATCTCATCATTTCTAAAATAAACTCAGTTGATAATATTAACAGCGACACTTGGGATTTGATAGATGTAGCCCTCGATACCAATGGTCAGTATGACGGCTGGGAAACCATTTTAGTAAAATAACAATTAACCATTAATAATTTAATCATTGTGAACTTAGAATCTCCAAAAACAATCGTCCCCAAAAGTGCCAAAGACCTATTTGCACTCTTAGAAAAAGTAGAAAACTTTGAACATCTGATGCCCGACAACATCAGCAAATTTCAAAAACTTAGCGATACATCTTTTGTGTTTGCCCTAAAAGGAATGCCCGAAATTTCGTTAGAAAAGAAAAGCACCACCCCCAATAGTCAGTTAGTATTAGGCGAAGCAAATGGTAAAATCCCTTTTCAGCTTACTACCAATATTGCTGAAATATCCGATAAGGAAAGTGAAGTGCAACTACTTTTCAAAGGCGACCTCAACCCTGTAATGGCGATGATGGTCAAAACGCCCATTAGCAAGTTTATAGAAGTATTAGTAACCAAAATGAAGGACTTATAAATGGCAGGCAATAGCTTTGGTACACTTTTTAGGCTTACCACCTTTGGCGAGTCGCACGGCGAAGCATTAGGAGGCATCATTGATGGTTGCCCTCCTAATATCCTTTTAGATTTTGAAGCCATACAACACGAACTCGACCGTCGTCGTCCGGGGCAGTCAGCTATTGTTACCCAGCGCAAAGAGGGCGACAAGGTACGCTTCCTTTCGGGGATTTTAGATGGCAAAACTACCGGCACACCCATTGGCTTTATCATTGAAAACGAAAATCAGCATTCAGCCGATTATGCCCATATAGCCGAGGTATACCGCCCCAGCCACGCCGATTATGTGTATCAACAGAAATACGGCATTCGTGATGTTCGCGGCGGCGGACGCTCATCAGCACGCGAAACGGTGAGCCGCGTGGTAGCAGGAGCTATTGCCAAACAGGTACTCAAAGGGATACAAATCAATGCTTATGTGTCGAGTGTAGGCGAGCTCTCCCTCACTAAACCCTACCCCAACCTCGATTTAGCCTTAGCCGAAACCAATGCTGTACGCTGTCCCGACCCTATTTTAGCCGAACAAATGGAAGCCTATATCAAAGCCATACGTAAGGAGGGCGATACGGTAGGCGGAGTGGTAAGCTGTGTGGTAAAAGGGGTACCCGTAGGTTGGGGCGAACCTGTATTTGATAAGCTCCACGCACAACTCGGCAAGGCGATGCTCTCTATCAATGCCGTAAAAGGCTTTGAGTATGGCAGTGGTTTTGCGGGTACAACAATGCGAGGCAGTCAGCACAACGACCTTTTCAACCCCGATGGCACTACCCAAACCAACCATTCAGGAGGCATACAAGGGGGTATCAGCAATGGTATGGATATTTATTTTCGGGTAGCTTTTAAGCCTGTAGCAACCCTTATGCAGTCACAACCCGCCCTTGATAGCCAAGGCAATATCGTAGAGATGCAAGGCAAAGGCCGGCACGACCCCTGCGTAGTACCCCGTGCCGTCCCCATTGTCGAGGCAATGACCGCAATGGTACTATTAGATTTTTACCTATTGAATAAAGCTGTAGAGACGAAAGACAATTCCCTTTTATTATAATTTAAAATTCATAATTCAAAATTATTGCAAGTGACCTCAAAAGAAATAGCAAATGGCATATTGCGTGCCGTAGCAATCATTGTTTTAGTAGTATTAGGGCTATACACCCTTTATTTGCTACAATCTATTATCGTTTATCTTATCGTTTCATTAGTACTAACACTAATGGGCAAACCCCTCATTCAGTTCTTCCACAAGCGACTGCGCATAAAAAGCCGTTCCCTCTGTGTTATTCTTACAATGACTATCTTTATCTTGTTAGCCTTGAGTGTGTTTAGCTTGTTTATACCGCTGCTCGTTTCGCAAGGCAAAAACCTCTCAGGACTTAATATTGATTTACTCAAAAACAATCTCGATGACCTTATCCAGCAGACTCTTAGCAAAATAGGGCTTAACCCTGAAGAATATTCTTTCGGAGTACAAGAAATTCTAAATTTTATTGATATCCCTAACTTCCTCAATTCCTTTATCTCTTTTATTAGTGATTTTGGAGTAGGTGCTTTTTCGGTACTCTTTATCAGCTTTTTCTTTATGAAAGACGGTGAAAAAATCCTTATTGCCCTTCTTTCTACTTTCCCCTCTCATAGAAAACGAAAACTTAAAACTTCTATTTTCAAAATAAACAACCTTTTATCTCGCTATTTCGTAGGGTTGATACTCCAAATTACTATACTTTTCGTTATTTACACCATTGTTTTACTTATTTTTGGGGTAGAAAATGCTTTTATCATAGCGTTGCTCTGTGCTATGCTTAATCTTATTCCTTATATAGGTCCTATGATAAGCTTTGTGCTAATGGCATTGCTAACGATGAGCAGCAACCTGCAAAACGACTTTATGAGCGTTAGCCTGCCTACAACTATCTACGTACTGATAGGTTTCTTAGTAGGGCAATTTATTGATAATGTATTCTCGCAACCGCTTATTTTTTCAAATTCTGTAAAATCCACCGCCTTAGAGATTTTCCTTATTACTCTTATCAGTGGTACGCTTTTTGGAATGGTAGGTATGGTAGTAGCTATTCCCGCTTATACCGTCTTAAAAGTAGTTTTAAAAGAATTTTTACCTAATAACAAATTGATAGGGCTACTTACTAAAAATATATAACTATGAAACAATTCTTATTATTTACATTACTCATTGGGTGTTTGCCCTACTGCAAGGCGCAACCATTAGAGGTTATTAAGGCTACAGAAGATAATAGCCTATCAGTACAGCGAACTATGAGTCCGAGTCGCTATGTGCGAGATGTTTACATTATGAATGAAACCTATGTAGTATATCAGGATTATGACCTTAGAAAAGTGTTCTACCCCGATATGGCTACATTTAAAGTCATAGACGAAGATTTTTCGGCAGATAAAAATGGCATTTACTATCAAGGGAAGTTGGTGAAGGTAGATACTACGGGCTTTAAGATTATTGGTAGTAAAGAAATCAAAGAGATTAAAGGCTGGTCTCGAGGAGTCGACAGGTATTATTGGCGTACCAACAAACAGGCTTTTTTTGGCACCAAACCTATTGCTATCTCCGATCCTGCTACTTTTGAAACTGTCACTTATTGCTATTTCAAAGACAAAAACCACGTGTATTACTACGACCAAATTATAGAGGGTATAAACCCTAATAAGATTAACGAAAAATTCACAGAAGACGACAGAATTTGTGATGATAAATTCTTGTATCGCAAAGGGAAACCTTTGTATTACAAGGGGGAACCCGTACAGCAAATTTCATCACTGATATTCAAAACATCTAAGTATGTACTGGGGTATAAGTGGGAAGACGATGAAACTAAGTCTATTTTTACAGAATTACATTCGGAAGATTTTGATATTCCTACCCTTAAAACCTTAACCAATTACTATTTAATAGATAAAAACAGCCTTTATAATATCCCGAGCTACTACCCTGTGAGAGATGAGGGCTTTAGAGTGCCTATTGCTACTGAAGATTTACCCAATGTAAAGGCTTTCAAAAGTTTTGCTACCGATGGAAAATTGGTATATTACGGCAGAGAGCCTTTAGAAATGTATGATGCGGCTACCTTTGCCGAATTCCCTGAGGTAGATTATTATCAATACGATAAGAATGGAGTCTATAATTGGAGCCAAAAACTACCTTTCAGATACACCACACCACCTGTGTATGGTAAAAATCTATTTTATATAGATGGGGTTGTTTTGTATGAAAATCAGCTGTATCATCATTACCCTAAAACTCTTATAGATAACCTTACCGATAAGCAAATACAAGAGCTGAAAGATAAAAAAATAAGCTATAACGAATTATTAATCAACAATAATGATGTTATACAAGAAGATTATGACAAACCTAACCCCTACCCCAGCAAAACCGTTTACCAAGAAGTGAGTTATCCTTATTACAAAGATGCTAAGAAGGTGTATTATTTTGACCGTTGGGCTGAAGATGGAAAGCCCTTAAAAGAGGTAAAGGGGTATGATGCTGCAACCCTAAAAGAGGAGCGTAATGGCTTTTTGGTAGATAAAAATTATGTGTATTTCGGTAGATATAGGCTCGTAAAAAATAGAAATTTTGAGGTATTGGCTATCTATACAGGGTATCGTATGGGTTGCAGCCGAGATACACACCCTCAATCAGATTTTTATCTTCTAAAAAACGTAGATGGTTATTGGCTTACCGAATTAGGAGGTGGTGCTAAAATTCGTTTCTTAGGTACTGAATTAGGAGATTTTGAACTGTAAGCTATAAATTATAAACACCATAAAGAATTATTTTTCAGATAATTATAACTTTAATACGAAAGAAGAACAATTAAAAAAGGAAAATAATGATGCTTGTTCAAAAAATATTTGTAACTTTGTAGCCTAATTATAAACTTGACAATTAAAATTAGAAAAAATGAGTAAATACGATGTTATTGTTTTAGGAAGCGGACCTGGTGGATATGTTACCGCTATTCGCGCTTCTCAATTGGGTTTTAAAACAGCCATTGTTGAAAAAGAAAACCTTGGAGGCGTTTGCCTCAATTGGGGTTGTATCCCTACAAAAGCACTACTAAAATCAGCTCAGGTATTTGAGTACTTAAAACACGCTAAAGATTACGGTATCAACGTAAATGAAGGTAGTTTTGACAAAGACTTCCCAGCAGTTATCAAGCGTAGCCGTGATGTAGCGGGTACTATGAGCAAGGGGGTTCAGTTCTTGATGAAAAAGAACAAAATTGATGTAATAATGGGGTATGGTACCCTAAAAGCTGGTAAAAAAATTGATGTAAAAGATAAAGATGGTAAAGTAACTGAATATAGTGCCGACCATATTATCATTGCCACAGGAGCTCGCTCACGTGAATTACCTGCTTTGCCTCAAGATGGTAAGAAAATCATTGGCTACCGCCAAGCGCTTACTCTTCCTGAACAACCTAAAAAAATGATTGTAGTAGGTAGTGGTGCTATCGGTATTGAGTTTGCTTACTTCTACAACGCTATGGGTACTGAAGTTACTATCGTAGAATTTATGCCTAACATCGTTCCTGTAGAAGATGAAGACATCTCTAAACAATTAGAAAAGAGCCTCAAAAAGTCTGGTATCAACATTATGACTTCTGCTGAGGTTACTAAAGTAGATACTTCAGGCAAGGGTGTAAAAGCCTTCGTAAAAACTGCTAAAGGCGAGGAAGTATTAGAAGCCGACATTCTTCTTTCGGCTGTAGGTATTAAAACTAATATTGAAAATATTGGCTTAGAAGCTGTAGGTATCAAAACAGAGCGCGATAAGATTTTGGTAAATGAGTTCTACCAAACTAACGTTCCTGGTTACTACGCTATTGGTGACGTTGTTCCTGGACAAGCTTTGGCTCACGTTGCTTCTGCTGAAGGTATCTTGTGTGTTGAAAAAATTAAAGGACTACACGTAGAACCGCTTAACTATGGTAACATACCTGGTTGTACTTATTGTACTCCTGAAATCGCTTCAGTAGGTCTTACCGAAAAACAAGCTAAAGAAAAAGGTTACCAAATAAAAGTAGGTAAATTCCCATTCACTGCATCAGGTAAAGCAAATGCTGCTGGTACTACCGAAGGGTTTATCAAAGTTATATTTGATGCTAAATACGGCGAATGGTTAGGCTGCCATATGATTGGTACAGGTGTTACTGATATGATTGCTGAAGCTGTAGTAGCTCGTAAATTAGAAACTACAGGACACGAAATCATCAAAGCTGTTCACCCTCACCCTACAATGAGTGAAGGCGTAAAAGAGGCTGTAGCTGCAGCTTATGGTGAGGCTATTGACATTTAATATTTTAATTCATCTATTTCATAAACTGAAAACTCCAAACATATAAGATACTCTTACTTGTTTGGAGTTTTTTAATAAACAATTCTTTTTAATGTACTCCGTTGATTATTACCGTGAAGCTTTTTTAAAGCATCTTAACACTGCAATTACACTCAAAGAGCCTCGCAATTTATATGAGCCTATCCAATATATACTGCAACTTGGTGGCAAACGCTTGCGACCTGTATTGGCTCTCATAGCTGCTGATCTTTTTGATAGCAACTACCAAAAAGCAATGAATGTAGCTATAGCTATTGAGGTTTTCCATAACTTTTCATTAGTACACGATGATATTATGGATAAAGCTCCCCTCAGGCGTGGCAAACCTACCGTACACCAAAAATGGAATACCAATATAGGAATACTCTCTGGCGATGCTATGCTTATTATTGCATACCAACTCTTTGAAACCTATCCTCCTGAAATATTTGCCCAATTAGCCAAACTATTCTCTAAAACAGCTTTAGAAGTATGCGAAGGACAACAATGGGATATGGACTTTGAAGCACAAACAGAAGTAAGTGTTGCTCGTTATACACAAATGATTCGCTATAAAACTGCCGTACTAATAGGAGCTGCCTTACAAATGGGTGCTATTATAGCAGAAACTTCAGAAAAAAATCAGCAATATATTTATGACTTTGGAGTAGAAATAGGGCTTGCTTTTCAGCTACAAGATGACTATTTAGATGCCTTCGGCGATGAAAATTTTGGTAAAAAAATAGGAGGTGATATTATTGAAAATAAGAAAACTATACTATACTTAAAAGCTTTAGAATTAGCCAATGAAAACCAGCGAAAACAACTATTGCAATGGTACAACACTACAGAAGAAAGCAATGAAAAAATAAACAAAGTAAAACAACTATTCAAAGATACAAATGCAGCAACGCAAGTACGCGAAGCAATAGCTCAAACCACTAAAAATGCTCTTAGTATATTAGAAAAACTATCTATTTCAGAAGAAAAAGTACAATACCTAAAAGATTTTTCGTTAGATTTAATGGAACGTAATGTTTAAGTTTAGGATATAGAAAAAGCCCCAAGCACTACAAAGTAACTTGGGGCTTATTTTTATCTCCTTAATTATGCAAGCATAGTTACAGGATTTTCTATATAAGCTTTCAATGTTTGTAAGAACTGAGCGCCAGTAGCACCGTCAATAGTACGGTGGTCACAAGCAAGGGTTACTTGCATAGTATGTCCCACTACTATTTGTCCATTCTTCACTACAGGTTTCTCAATAATAGCACCTACCGACAAGATTGCTGAGTTAGGCTGATTGATAATAGAAGTAAATACATCTACCCCAAACATACCCAAGTTAGACACTGTGAAAGTACTACCTTCCATTTCAGCAGGAGTCAATTTCTTATTGCGCGCTTTTCCTGCCAAATCTTTCACTAAAGCTCCTATTTGAGTAAGAGTTAATGAATCAGTAAATTTAATCACAGGTACTACCAAACCATCTTCAATAGCTACAGCTACACCCACATTCACGTGTTTGTTATACACTGTAGTATCTCCTTTCCAAGATGTATTTACTTGTGGATGTTTCTTAAGTGCCATTGCACAAGCTTTCACTACCATATCATTGAAAGATATTTTGGTATCAGGCAAACTATTTATTTGAGCTCGTGATGCCATTGCATTATCCATATCTATTTCAATAGCCAAATAGTAGTGTGGCGCAGTAAATTTAGATTCTGATAAGCGTTTTGCAATAGTTTTACGCATTTGTGAGTTCTTCACTTCTTCAGTAACTTCCACTCCCACAGGTATTACTGTTGGTATAGCCGCAGAAGCTGATGAGGCAGCAGGAGCAGCAGCTTTAGCACTCGGAGTAAAGTTTTCTACGTCTTTTCTTACAATACGTCCATTCTCTCCAGAACCTTTCACCTCAGCCAAGTTAATTCCTTTATCTTGTGCAATTTTCTTAGCAAGTGGCGAAGCAAATACACGATCATTAGCATTAGATGCTGTAGCAGCAGGAGCAGCCGCCGCAGCTGGCTTGCTTTCAGCCGCTGGTGCAGCCGCAGCAGCAGGAGCACTAGCACCACCTCCTTGTAAAGCTGCCAATACCGCATTTACATCAGTACCCGCAGGACCTATAATCGCCAATAATGAATCTACTGAAGCACTTTCACCTTCTTTCAAACCTATATACAATAAAGTACCTGAATGGAAAGATTCAAATTCCATAGTAGCTTTATCAGTTTCTATTTCAGCAAGTATATCACCTTCTTTTACAGTATCACCCACTTTTTTCAACCAAGAAGCTACAGTACCTTCAGTCATAGTATCGCTCAAGCGAGGCATTGTAACCACTTCTACACCTGCAGGCATAGCCGCTGCAGGCGCACTTGTTACTTCAGCTACAGGTTTTGCTTCAGCTGCAGGTGCAGCAGCAGCCGCCGTAGGAGCTCCACCTCCTATAAGTGCCGAAATATCCTCTCCTTCTTTACCTATAATAGCCAAAAGAGTATCTACTTTAGCACCTTCACCTTCTTGCAAACCTATATATAATAGAGTCCCTGAATGAAAAGACTCAAACTCCATCGTAGCCTTATCTGTTTCTATTTCGGCTAAAATGTCACCTTCGTTTACTTTATCTCCTACTTTTTTAAGCCACTTTGCCACAACACCTTCTTCCATAGTGTCGCTAAGGCGTGGCATAGTAATAATTTCTGCCATTTATGTTGTTATTTTTATTAGTGTTTATCTCTATTTTACAATCTGCTAGGCAAGAATGGATAGTTTGGTTCAGCATAAACAACGTCATACATCACGTGTTTTTCTGGATAAGGTGATTCTTCTGCAAACTTCTCACACTCTGCTACGTGTTCTTTTACGCGTTCTTCTATAGCGTCCAATTCTGCATCAGTAGCATAACCCTTTTCTTTTATCACTTTTAGTACATTAGTAATAGGGTCATTCTCTTTTTGTTTCTCTACCTCTTCTTTTGTACGATAGTGTTGTGCATCCGACATTGAGTGCCCTCTATAACGATAAGTACGAATATCAAGCAAAGTAGGACCATCGCCTCTGCGTGCACGTTCTACAGCCTCATACACTGCTTCCGCTACTGGCTCTGGGTGCATACCATCTACCTCTTGGCAAGGCATTTCGTAGCCCAAACCAAGCTTCCAAATATCCACGTGGTTAGCAGTTCTTTCTACTGATGTACCCATAGCGTAATGATTGTTTTCCACAATAAAAACTACAGGCAGTTTCCAAAGCATTGCTAGGTTAAGTGTCTCGTGAAAAGCTCCTTGACGTACAGCTCCATCACCCATAAATGTAAGGGTAACTGCTCCTCTATCAAAATACTTGTCTGCAAATGCCAAACCTGCACCCAATGCTATTTGTCCACCAACAATACCGTGCCCTCCATAAAAATTATGTTCTTTAGAAAAAATGTGCATAGAGCCTCCTAATCCTTGTGAAGTACCAGTAGCCTTACCATACAATTCAGCCATAATACGGCGCGGATCTACTCCTAACCCTATAGGTTGTACGTGGCAACGATAAGAAGTAATCATCTTGTCTTTGGTCTTATCTATAGCGTGCAAACATCCTGCTGCCACCGCTTCCTGACCGTTATACAAGTGTAAAAAACCTCTTACTTTTTGCTGAATATAAACTGCCGCAAGTTTATCTTCAAACTTTCTCCAAAAAAGCATATCCTCGTACCATTTTAGGTACACTTCTTTATCAAATTCTTTCATTCGTTTATGTGTAAAAATCTATTATTTGTTATTCTTTTTTATGTTAATTCCACTGATTTTCAGCCTATAGAGTAGTCTCTAAACACTACACCTTAAAAATATTTGCAAAGGTGCAAAAAAAATATCACTTAGCAAAATAAATCGTAAGTTTTTTTTTATTTTTTATTTGTATCGTTTTTCTATATAGTATAAAAAACATCTATACTACGCCCTACCAAACTATTTTCTATCAGCATCCTATTTGCTGCCGAAGCCAATTCTTTATGAGCCTCATCACACAGCAACTCATCAGCCTGGGCTATAAGTGCGTATAAATAAGCCTCTATACTTGTTACCCAGCAAGCTATGGGCAACTTCTTTCCCAATGTGGCTGCCATTGCACGCAATTTTCGCAAGTCCGCTATACTTTCATACAGCCTATTTTCATCAAGTAGGTAAAGTATTCTATATGGCTCATTTGGCATAAATTGCATTACCAACTGCTTATTATGGTCTTCTTCCAAAAGTTCCACCGCTGGCAAGTAATACGAAGGCAAATGCGCTATATTTTCCACCACCTTCAGCTCAGGTATTTTCTTCAAATACCCCATATAGTCATATCCTCGTTCATAAGGCGGAAGTCCTGCTATTTGTGTCGTCTTTTTGTCCATATTGCTTTTCTATCTTTTCCCAAAGCCGTTTCGCTACAAGTGGTATTATCACTCCTTTTTCTGCTTGTCTTTTGCTAAACGGATAAAAATCCCACTCCTTCCTGCCGTAAAAAGTCAATGTACCCCCTGCCAATAAGGCATTGCATTGTTTATCAAAAATCGCCTGTTCCTCATCTGCCTTTTGCTTTATTTGCCGCTGCAATTTATTGCTATTAAGCAGCATAGTAAAACCTCCAGCTTTCATCACTTGTTCCAATAATTCAGATGATTTTTTATAAATTTCATAACTCAATGCCTCAATAGCGCAAGCCCCATTAAGTAGTGCTGCCTGTCGGTTGTTAAGCAATTTATTGATAACGCCCACATTTTCCTTTTCTATATTCAAATGGCTCTTTTTAAAAAACAGCGGATTTTTAGGCAACAGATAATCCACCCCACCCAATACAGCTCCTTCATAAGCCAAATGCACGTAATTCCTATTGTAATCCCCTTTTTGCAAACTTAGTCCTCTATTAGAGACCTCTGCTATCAGTTGTATATTGTGCTGTGGAAAACACTCTGAAAGTAACCTTCTAAAAGCTCGTAATTTTGCAATTTCCAACAATAAGCTACCTCCTACCGCCACTTTTATAGCAATATCCCTACCCCTACCTTGCAAAGCACTTATATTTTCTGTTATTTGCGCTATCGCAAAAGCAATTTGTTGCACTATGGTAGCTCCTGCATTCTGGTAAGCCGTTACATCTACAAGGCTTGTAGCAAAAATGTAATTAGCCTCTTTAGGCAACCATTGTAACACCTCCGCTTGGGTTGTATCCTGCTGTATTACAAGCAAAAAATTACCAACCGAAAAACCTTTCCATAAACTAATACGTGCCAAAGTAAGCTCCTTATCTCGTACAAATAGCGGTATCATTACTTGCGTCTTTACCCCTACTCCAAAAGATTCCTTCACATTTTCAGCAGTATAAAATGGCAGTATAGGAATACCCTCGTGCGAGGTATATACCAGCGACTGATAATCCTCCCCCTGCAATTCGTATTGCAAAGCTTGTTTCCATTGTTTTACTGCTATGTCCATCAGTTTTTAGCCTTATCCCTTCGCTTTTTCGTTAGGTTTTAGTACCATTCGGTATGATTGGTCTTTGCTAATGTAGTAACCCACCCAATTATAAAAAGCACGCATCTTATTTCTAAAATTCACTAACGACATTATATGAATAAACGCCCAAATAGCCCACGCCCAAAAACCTTTAATAAAAATATTTTTAGGCAAATCAGCTACAGCTTCGTTTCGTCCTATAATAGCCATAGAACCTTTATCTACATAGCTAAAAGGTTTAGGTTTTTGAAAGTCGTTATTCATATTAGCAACTAGGTTATCAGCCTGTTGTATTGCTACTTGCGCTAGCTGAGGGTGTCCTTCAGGATAATTAGGGTCAGCAGTCATAATGCACGAGTCGCCTATAGCATAAATATTATCAAAACCTTCCATTTTGTTATACGCATCAGTCTTCATACGTTTGCCGCGTCCCAAATATTCCTTATCGTCTATCCCTTTAAAGGTTTTTGCCGATACCCCTGCTGCCCATATCAAGTTACGTGCTTCCAGTATAGTCCCGTCCGAAAGTACAACCTCATCATTCACAAAATCCTTTACGAATACCCCCATTTTCAGTTTTACTCCCTTTTTCAAAAGGGCTTTCTCGGTATATTCTTGAGCTTTTTTTGACATAGGAGCAAGCACCGTTTTTTGCCCATCTATAAGGTAAATATCCCCCAAATCCGATTGGCTCAATTCAGGGTAATCTTTTTTCATAATATTTTGCTTCATTTCAGCAAAAATACCCGAAAGTTCCACCCCTGTAGGTCCCGCACCTGCTATAGCAAATGAAAGCAGCTTGCGGCGCACTTCTTTATCGTCTGTTCGTGTTGCACGTTCCAATCGCGTGTATACCAAATTGCGCAACATCAGCGCATCACCCACCGTCTTCATCGGCATCGCCTTCTCTTCTACATTCTTATTGCCAAAGAAATTAGACTCCGCACCCGTTGCCATTACCAAAATATCATAGCCAAGCTCTCCGTTGCTAAGAATAACTTTATTTTCAGCAGGCACTACCTCTTTTAGCACCCCCATTCTAAAGCGCGCATTTTTATGCTGCCTGAGCAATCGCCTAAAAGGATAAGAAATAGAAGAAGGCTCCATAAAGCCCGCCGCCAATTGGTATAGTAAAGGTGGAAAAAAATTATAATTATTAATATCCACCAAAGTAATTTTGTATTTATCCGAGCGGTCAAGTCCTTTCATCAATTGCAAACCTGCAAATCCACCGCCCACAATCACTACGTGTTTCTTATTTTCCATAAGATTTCTAATTTAGTTTTCTTTTTTATCTTGTTCTTGTGCTTCCTCTTCTTCTTTTGGAAAAATATCTATATTAGGTTCCTTAATAGTCTGTTTGTTTGATAGTGAGCGTTCCAACGAAAGCAATAAACTTGGCAATAATATCAAATTCGTCATCATTGCAAATAGTAAAGTTGCCGATATTAAACCTCCAAGAGCCTTCGTACCTCCAAAACTTGACAATAAAAATACCGAAAATCCAGAAAGTAATACTACAGAAGTATAAAACATACTTATACCCGTTTCTCGCAACGCCCCATATACCGATTTACTAATTTTCCAATTACGCGCCACCAGTTCCAAACGATATTTTGCCAAAAAGTGTATCGTATCATCTACCGAAATACCAAAAGCTATACTGAAAACCAATATAGTAGAAGGTTTAAGTGGAATACCCAAATACCCCATTAAGCCTGCTGTAATGAGCAGTGGCAGCAAGTTGGGTATCAGCGAAACCACTATCATTTTAAACGATCTAAACATATATGCCATTATCGTTGCAATAAGCAATATAGCTAATGCCAATGACCAAATCAAATTGCTCGCCAAATAATTCGTCCCTTTGGTAAATAAATAAGCCTTACCCGTAATTTTTACCTCATATTTATCACTCGGAAATAGTTTTTGTGCCTTATTATAAATATCCTCCTCTATTTGTTGCATCTTTTCTGTGCCTATGTCCTTCATAAAAGTAGTAATACGCGCTGTTTGCCCCAACGAATCCACATAAGCCGAAAGCATATTGGCTTTGCCCTTAGAATTCTTTATATAAGAAAGTATAAAAGTCTGTTCTTGCGAAGTGGGCAAACTGTAATATTTAGGATTACCATTATAGTACGCCTGCTTCACATATTTCACCAAGTTTACTATTGAAAGAGGTTTAGATATTTCAGGTATTTCCTCTATATGACTGCAAAGCTCATCTATGCGCTTTAAGTTTGCCAACTTGGTAACTCCGTTTTTTTGCTTCGTATCAATAGTAATTTCCAAAGGCATAATACCCCCATAATTCTTCTCAAAAAACGAAATATCATCAAAAAAAGCTGCCGATTTAGGCATATCCTCTATCAAACTACCCGATACTTTTATTTTGTAGATACCTATAATACTTGCCACAAGCAAGCCTATTGCCACCACAAATACAGCTATTCTGTGATGTTTCACCGTATTTTCTATAAATTTAATCAAGCCTCCTATCCAATTGCGATGTAAGTGTCGCAAGTGTTTCTCTTTAGGTATAGGCAAATAACTATATACAATAGGAATAAACAACAGCGATATAAAAAATATAGATAACACGTTGATAGAGGCAATAATACCAAATTGTTTCAGCAAGGTACTTTCTGTAAAAATAAAAGTAGCAAAGCCTATTGCCGTAGTAAGGTTCGTAAGTAGGGTAACATTACCCACATTGCCTATCACCCTAACCAACGATTTTGCCTGATTACCGTGTTTGCTGATTTCTTGTTGGTATTTATTAATCAAAAATACACAATTAGGAATACCAATTACAATTACTAAAGGAGGTATTAATCCCGTAAGTATCGTAATTTCATAATCAAAAAGACCTAGAAAACCAAATACCCACATTACTGCTATTGATACAACTCCCAGCGAGATGAGCATAGCCCTAAATGAACGGAAGAAAAAGAAGAAGATTAATGATGTAGAAATAAGTGCCGCAATGATAAAAAGCCCTATTTCGTCCATAATATTTTGAGCACTAAGCGTACGTATATAAGGCATCCCCGAAGTGTGTACCTTTAGCCCTGTTTGTTGCTCAAACTTTTCAATAATAGGTATAAAATCATTCAGTATAAAATCCTTGCGGGCTTTCGTATTGACGATTTTTTTATTCATATACACCGCTGTTTGCAGTGTATTGGTCGCTTTGTTGTAAATAAGATTTTCGTAAAAAGGAAGACGTTCAGAGAGTACTTGTCGCAAGCTATCAGCTTCTGCTTGTGTTTTAATCTCTTTTGTAATGAATTTATGGGTAATAAAACGCTGTGTAGCCGTATCTTTTACCAATATTGGCAAATTATCAATAGATATTACAGCATCTATTTGCTTAAACTGTTTTAGTTCTTTGCTAAGTGCTATCCATTTATTCAATACATCGGGAGTATAAATATTAGGATCATCAAGTGCCAGCAATATAAGGTTTCCTTCTTCACCAAATTTAGAAAGAAAATTTTTGTACTGCATATTTACAGGGTGATCATCTGGTAACATATTTGCTTCTGTAAAAGTGAAGCGTATATACTTCCACTGCGATGCCAAACCTATTGTAATGGCAGCCAAAAGTAGCAAAAATGTAATTCTATTGCGCAAAATTAAACCTGCAATATTACTCCAAAAAGCTGCTTTAACCCATTTAAACATTTACAAATTATTTTTATATTCAGGCAGCAAAGGTACAAAATAATGTTTAATTATCAATAATTATTTTTTTTAGATTGCCAATTCTTTATTGATAATCATCTCTGTTACAGTTCTTATAGATAAAAATCCTATCTTATCAACTGGGATTTCAGCTATAGGAAACCACTCAAGAGATTTTATTTCATCAGGAGCTGTTATAGATAGTTGTGTAGTAGGTAATTCACATAAAAAAAACATATCCATTGTTCTGTAAGGCACTTCTTTGTATAGATAGTTATTAGGAAAGGTTGTAAGAAAGCGCATTTGCGATGGTACAACCTCTATGCCCAACTCTTCTCTCACTTCGCGACAAGCAGCCTCTTGAGCTGTTTCATTAGGATCTATAAAACCACCTGGCAGGTCTAATTTCCCTTTGTCAGGGTCTATATTTCGTACTGTAAAAAGTATCTTATCACCTTGTTTAAAAACTACTGCTACCGCAGCTGCTATATTGTGAAAATAGGTAAAACCACAATTGTGACACTCAAAACGCACATTGTTAGGAAACTCTATATCTGTAGAAGCACAATTGGGGCAATATTTAAAAATACTTTTCATACTCTTATTTATATTTTTTATCTATTATTTAGTTTGTCATCGCCAAACGGCAAAAAAGAAAAGCACTAAATACCAAGCACTACTTCTTCTAATGAACTTCTATAATCAAACCATTTAATTCGTTTATCTTTCTGAAACCACGTAAATTGACGCTTTGCAAAACGGCGTGTGTTCATTTTTATTGCTTCTATGGCTGCCTCAAAACTGCACTCTCCTTCAAAAAAAGGGAACAATTCTTTATATCCTACAGTTTGTAGCGCATTCAGGTGTTTATAGGGCATCATATCTTGCGCTTCTATCAGTAGTCCTTCTTCAAGCATCATATCCACACGCTTATTGATACGTTCATACACTTCTGTTCTATCTGCGGTAAGTCCTATTTGCACACTTGTAAAATCCCGCTGCTTCTCCTTTCTTTGCAAGAATGAAGAATAAGGCTTCCCCGAAGCTCTACACACCTCAAGTGCCCTGATAAGTCGCTGAGGATTTTGTACGTCCATTTGGTTATATTGCACCTCATCTAAAGTTTTTAGCAGCTCTTGCAAGTACTCAATGCCTTTTTGTGCATAAGCCTCGTTCAGTTCCTGCCTAATTACTTCATCTACTTCGGGAAAATCGTCCAAACCATCAATAATTGCTTTGGCATATAAGCCACTACCGCCCACCATCACTACTACATCGTGTTTTTTGAACAATTTATCTAACAATGCTATCACATCACGCTCAAAATCTCCCACCGAATAACTTTCAAAAATACTCTTGTGTTGTATAAAATGATGAGGCGCTGCCATTAGCTCTTCTGCCGAAGGAACAGCCGTACCTATACGCAATTCCTTAAAAAACTGACGTGAATCACACGATAGTATTTCTGTGCCAAAGTGAGTAGCAAGAGCTATTGCCATACGTGTTTTTCCTATAGCAGTAGGTCCCACTATGGTTAGTAATGTTTTACGTTTGGGCTGCATCTATTCTTTTTTCTATTAATAAATGTCCACACTCCGAACAATATTTCGCATCAGGCAAATGTTGCGTATTACCACAATGATTGCAAATTATCTTCTTTTCTCGTTGTGCTATTTCCTCACGGTAGTTCATTTCTTCTTCCTTCAAAATATTAGCTCGCGATACTTTTGTATATTCAGCCGTTACAATACCTGTAGGCACCGCTATAATACCATAACCTAATATCATTACTACTGCTGCTACCAGCTGTCCCAAAGTGGTAGAAGGCGATATATCGCCATAACCCACTGTAGTAAGGGTTACTATACACCAATAAATACTGCGCGGTATACTTGTAAAGCCATTTTGGTGTTTTTCTATAACGTACATCAAGGAACCTAATAATATAGAAATTACCAATACAAAGTATACAAAAACTATAATCTTATTACGGCTTGCCCTAAGTGCCATTTTCAGTTCTTCCCCTTGGTTCATAAAAGTTACCAAATCAAGAATACGGAAAATACGCAACAAACGCAATGCTCGTACTACCGAGATAGCTTTCGTATAGGGGGTTATAAATGATAGATACATTGGCAATATGGATATCAAATCAATGATACCATACATACTGAAGATATAGCGATATGGTTTTTTATTGCTAATGATACGAAGTATATATTCTATTGTAAAAAAAACAGTAATAATCCACTCCATAAAAACTAATAATCCGTGCAAGCGATGGTCTATGCCTTTTACGGTTTCAAGCATCACCATTATCACACTAACGGTTATTAGTGCCAAAAGCACAAGGTCAAAAAGCCTGCCTAAGCGTGTATTAGTTCCATAAATAATCACGTAAGCCAGCCGCTTGAAAAGTTCATACTTCTCTTTAAACTCTTTCTTAATCATTGCTAATCCTTGTTTGTAAGCCAATCTCGAAATGAATAAAAGTTTTGAGGCGATACACCGTGCCCTACAGGATATTCCTCGTATTTGTATTTTATTCCTAATCGCGCTAATATTTCGGGTGTTTTCCTCGCCCATTCCACAGGTATTACTTGGTCGCTCGTGCCGTGCGATACATAAATGCGTACCCCTGTATGATCTTGCTTTTCGTAACCCTCTTTTATAAGTTCTTCGTTTAAATAACCACTCAGTGCAATTACATTGCGTATTTTATTAGGATATGAAAGAACTATTGCCATACTCAATATACTTCCTTGGCTAAAACCGAGCAAAGTAATATCGTTAGTATCCAGCTTATATACCTTGCAAGCCTCCTCTATAGCGTGCATAATCAAATCTCGCGACTCTATCGCTTGTTGGTTATCACTCCATTTATTTTGGTCTGCATCAAAGTTAATCATATACCACGCATAACCAAAAGTAGCCAAATGATAAGGTGCTCTAAAAGAAATAATCATATATTCTGGCGGCAAAGCATTTGCAAACGAGAAAAGATCTTCTTCGTTGCTACCATAACCGTGTATCATAAAAATAACTGGCGGTAGTTCCACTTTCAATAACGGTTCTCTAAGAATGTACTCCAATGGTAATTTTTTATTTGCATTCATAGTTTCTTTATGCGTTGTTTTCTTTTATTATCACCTTATTGTTTGCTATTACACCCACTACACTTCCTTGATGCTCAGCACCTATAAAAGCACTGTTTTTTGAAGCTGAAAGTATATCTTCTTTTCTAAAAATATGCGTACCTTCTGTTCTAAAAATAGTAAGGTCAGCTATTCCATTTTCTTTTATAGGGTGTGTTTCTATAGCAAAACGCTTTCTGGCAGCTGTAAGTAATTCTACTGCTTTTTCCACCGAAACATACTTGCTCAATATCCCCCACATATTTTCCAACCCTATAGTGCCAAAAGCAGCCAAATCAAATTCTTTAAATTTTAATTCTATGTCTAAAGGGTTATGGTCAGAAGTTACAAAGTCTATCACTCCCTCATTTAGTGCTGCTCTCAAAGCCGCTACAGTAGCAGCATCACGCAATGGTGGCAATACTTTATAGTTCGTGTCAAAATCTTCAAGTACCTCATCTGTCAAATGCAAGTTAGCAAGGGCTACACTACAACTCACATCCAATCCTTTCTTTTTAGCTTCCCTAATAAGTGCTACCGATTGCTGGGTTGAAATCGTAGGAATATGCAGCTTTCCCCCCGTATATTCCAATATAGCCAAATCACGCGCTACACATAGTTCTTCTGCCAAAGGGGGTATCCCTTTTAGCCCTAAGCGCGTACTCTCTTTATGCTCGTGCACCACCCCTTTACCCATTATTTTAGTATCATTGGCAAATGAGATAACCAAACCTCCAAATGGCTGCACATATTGTAAGGCAATCTTCAGCAAATTGCTATTAGCTATTGGCTTTTTATAATCGCCAAAAGCCACAGCTCCTCCTTGTTGCATATCGTAAAGCTCCGCAAGATAATCGCCTTTGCTCTCCACCGTCAAAGCTCCTATAGGGTGTGCCGTAGCTGCAAAACCTCGTGTTTTATCCTTTATATACACCACCCCCGATTGGCTATCCACTACAGGATGCGTTAGCGGATTTACCAGCACGTGTGTAAAACCACTCCTTTCCGCAGTACGCATTCCATTAGCCAAAGTTTCTCGTTCCTCATAACCTGGCTCCCCAAAGCACACACTGCTATCTGTCCAGCCCTGCGAAACAAATATATTTTCAATTACACTATCAGCCTCTATCGTTCCTAATGCTTCTCCTATCTGTCTTATTACTCCATCTTCAATCAATATATCCTTGATAGTATTATGAAAAGCACTCTCTTTATCAATAATATGTGCTGACTTTAAAAGTATTTTCATAAGAAAAAAATTAATAATCCACAATTAAAGAGGTCGTCCTATCAAGAACAACCTCTATATACTATATATTATCTTAAAAACTGACGAACTTCGTCTTTCAAATGGCTAAGCGCACTCGCTGTGGGCGTACTCCTATCTATGTACTCCTTAAAAACAGTCTCTACCATAGCATTCGCATCAGCCACCTCATTATTATAAGCTGCCTTCCTTATTACTTGTATTGTAGCTGCTTTGGCAGTACGTATAATATTCCACAATTTAGGCGTTAAGTAAATTTGTTGTGCCAAATTGTGCTCAAATTCTTCATCTATACTATTCACCAACAGCATCTCGTATTCCTTCTTTGATAATGTTCGAGGAGGAATCCGCAAAAACAACTGCTGCGGACTTATACGCTCCAAAAAAAGCGTCATTCGCTCATAGGCTTGCAACCTGATAGGCAAAGCGTATTTGTGCGCCTCTTGTTGCAACAAAAACAACCGTTTGCGGTCTTCATTCTCTATGTGTATCCTAAAAAAATAGAATGCCACCGCTCCCACTATTATAGCAGGAATACAATACATTACCAGCGTAATAATCTGATTTGTCATAACTAAATTATGATTCTTTTAGCAATAATATCTTTTCTAAGTTAGGACTAAAAATATCTTCAAATGCCGATATAATTCGCCCATTTTTATCTATAATCAATGATTTATTGATATTGTTGATTAAAAACTTCTGTGATAAATCCATAAAGTTGATAGAGTGATATTGGTCTGTCCATTTAGTACGCTCTATTTGCTTACGCCATTGGTGCTTGTCTTGCCCTATATCTATCCCTACAAACTTTACATTAGGAAACAACTGTTTTAATTGCGCTATCCTATCAAATATAAGATTAGAAAGTTCTTGTTGGCTCACCGACCAAAAATAGTAAATCGTTACCTCCTGCCTCTGTATCTGCGAAAATTTTGTAGGCTCTCCCTTTGTATCTATCAAATCAAAGTCCGGCGGTATCTTCCCTGCTTGCAAGGCTACTACATTCCCAAAAACCTTATCAAGTTCTGCTTTGTGCTTATTATCTTTGTTATACGCTGCAAATTTATCAAAGTAATCCTTATAAGGTATATGTCCCTGAATGTTAAACACATAAGCATAGGCAGCATTCCTGTACAAATTATCTCGCAAGCTCCCTTTACTAAACAAGCTATCTATAATCTTTATTTTCTCTAAATGAAATCCAAGCTCCCTACTCACATCCACCAGCGTTTGCCTATCACGAGTATATTTCGTAAAAGCAAGATTATTCACATACATCACCATATAGCTGTAATACGGACGAAAATACTCCAAAAAAGTATTATTGTAATTAATTCGCTTTCTATAATCGTAAAAATTAGCAGGCAAACGATCTGTTATAGCACTTCCATCTACATCTTGATATACAAACGGATATATCTCCATCTCTTTGTAAATAGGAAATGTAGCACTCACTAGTGCCAAATCTCTTGCTCGTGCTGATAATCTAGGATTATTTTTTACAAAATTATTGTATTCCTTTTGCTTTTGTAGGCAAATAGAATCCATTACTCGTTTATAAATAACAGGTGGCAATCTGTGGTATGCCTTAAACAAGCTCTCTTGAGTGTCAAACTCACTCGCTTGCAATATAATAAAATTATTTACGCCTGCCCCTTTGCCCGAAAATGAAATACTCTCTGCAAACCTAAAAGCATTGGCATACACCACCAAACTATCTTTAGGTTCTAAAAACACATACTGATAATTCTTATCTATCTCAAAATTGTAAAGCTTACTCTCAAATAACTTCATATTAAATATGAATTTCTTATCCTTGGTCAAATAAGCCGTATCTATAGGAACATCATCAGCATATAGCGTTACTTGCATATCCTTTGCGTTAGGAAAAAATCCTCGCAAAACCGTATTGTCCTCACCTTTCCTATTACAAGAAAATAGGAACAATAAAATTATAAGCAATAGTTTTCTCATCTGTCATTAAATCAATTATCATTCAACTTTCTGCAAAGATACAAAAAAATCTCACAAACCAATGTTAATGAAATGTTAATGGAATGTTAAATATTTAATAACTACCTATCCCTACTCGCTTCAAACAAAAACTTCTTCTCGGCATCCGTCAAACTGTCATAACCACTCACTCCTATTTTCTCTAATAATTTATTAACCTTTAGCTGTTTTATCCTTTGTTGTTCAGCTGCTATAGCCTTTTTTTTCTCTATAGCTGCTTCTTTATCATTTAAAAATATTTTTCGCAAGGCAACATTATACCTACTTAATAGAGCATAAATAAGCCCACCCATAGCTCCTCCCAAATGAGCTATTTTACCTCCTGGGTTTTCTGTAAAATTAAACATATCCAGCACCATTACCCCTACAAACAAGTAAATTAATGGTATGCTTAGCGTGAATAAATTTACCTTATGTCGTGGCATTTTTATTGCCATATAAGCCAGCAAACTCATTATGCCCCCCGATGTACCCAACAACATCGTGTGTTCGGTGGCCTCCCAGAAGAAATATCCCTTTCCCAAAAACAACACACCTCCTGTAATTATACCCACCAAAAACACCTCCCAAAAACGCTTCCATTCCAAAAAATGAAACCATATACGCCCTATAAAAAATAAAAAAAGCATATTGCCTAAAAAATGCTCAAAACTCACGTGATAAAAGGCATAGGTGAGTATGGTAAATGGTCGTTTCACAAATAAAGAAAAATCTTCAGACAAGCAAAGCCAACGATTCAGTGTCTCTACCTCAATGAGCTCCATAGCTACAAACACTTTCCCTAATAAAAATACCCCACTTATTAGCAGTATAAGCCTATCCGATAGATTAAGGTTCATCTGTTGCCAATAAATATCTCTCTTCATTCTCCTATAATTAAAGCCGCTGTTTTTTCACTCGCTCCTTTGCCTCCCAATTTTTCCCGCAACAATACATAGTTTTTAAAAACTTCATATCTATGCACATAGGTTGTGAGCTTGTGCAATTCCTTTTTCAAATTTTCAGTCGTCAAATCTCCTTGTATAAGCTCTGTAACCACAGGCTTGTCCATTATTAAGTTTACTAACGATATATATTTCAGCTTAATAACGCGTTTTGCTATTTCGTATGAAATTCTATTCCCTTTGTAGCACACCACCTCTGGCACATTCAGTAGTGCCGTTTCCAAAGTAGCTGTACCACTTGTTACCAAAGCTGCATATGATAGTGATAGCAGGTCATAAGTCTTGCCACTCACAAAATGCACGTTTTCATTGCAGATAAATTGCTCATAAAAACTGTAATCTATCGCTGGTGCCCCTGCTATTACAAACTGATATTCGTGAAAATCATCTACTACCGTTAGCATTACTTTTAGCATCTTGGCTATTTCTTGCTTCCTACTGCCTGGCAGCAGTGCTATGATAGGGCGTTTGTCCAATCCATTAGCTTCTCTAAAGGCTTCTTCATTCACTTCTTCTCGTTGCCCTATAGCATCAAGGAGCGGGTGCCCCACAAAATGCACCTTATATTGGTGTTTTTGCTCGTAAAACTCCTTCTCAAAAGGCAGTATTACGTACATCGCATCCACATCTCGCTTTATAGATTTTATGCGGTTCTCTTTCCACGCCCATATTTGTGGCGAAATATAGTAATGTGTCGGGATATGCTGCTGTTTTGCCCATTTAGCTATCCGCATATTGAAACCTGGGTAATCTATAAAAATAAGCACATCAGGCGCAAAAGCAATAATATCTTTTTTGCAGAAGTCTATATTTTTCAAAATAGTGCGCAAGTTAGCAAGCACCTCCCAAAAACCCATAAAAGCAAGGTCTCGGTAGTGCTTCACCAGCGTGCCTCCTGCCCGCTGCATTTGGTCGCCCCCCCAACAGCGAATCTCTGCCTTGGAGTCTTTTTTGTATAGTTCTTTCATCAGGTTAGCCCCATGCAAATCACCCGAAGCTTCTCCTGCTATGATGTAGTATTTCATTGCTCGCTATTTATTGAGAATAACAACCTTCATCTTTATATCTCGTTTAGGCCAATTGTCCCTGCCTTCTGTCTCCACCTGATTAATTTTATCCGCAACCTCCATTCCTGCTATCACCTTGCCAAAAGCCGTATAATGCCCGTCTAAGTGATACGCTCCTGGCTTTTGCACCACTATAAAAAACTCATAAGGCGATGCAAATTGGTGCGGATTGTCTATATCGCTACTCGGCATCGATACAATCCCTCGGTGGTGCTTAAATCCTTTTTTTGTGTCAGGAGGCAGTAGGTACGAACCTATTGCAGCTCGGCGTCTGCTTATTTTCCAACTTTCCGAATTTCCCCCTTGTATCACAAAATCCTTCACTACTCTGTGAAATACCGTACCGTCAAAATAATGCTGCTTTGTCAAAAAAATAAAATTCGCCCTATGGTAAGGCGTTTCGTTAAAAAGCTCTATATCTATATTTCCGTAATCGGTAATAATACGCACATAGCGTTCTTTATGTTGTTTTTCGTATTCGTACAAAAAAGGTATTGCCGAATCGGTAGTGAGTGTCTTGCTAAGCACACTACCCTCCGCTTCATCTGTTTTAGCCTCTTTATCTTTTTCGTTGGTGGTAGGTGTTACTGTCTCCGCTACTGTGGTTGTAGTTGTGGTCTTTTTTTGTGACGTCTCATTTCCACTACAAGCCACTAGCATAAGCACCCCCAGCCCTATTCCCCAATATTTTGCCATAATTATTTTTCACTAACAAGTAAATGCCAACAACGCTTCCAGCGTTTCTGCCTCATTTTCTATATACGATAAATGCCCACCCGAAAGAAGTGAATAGGTAGCCCCTGCACTATTTGCCAGTGCTACTAAGCTATCCGCAGGAATGAGTGCATCATTAGCCCCTATAAATATATGTTTTTTTGCCGCCAATTGTTCAAATACTATCGTACGGTCTAAACGTACCTTCATCCCCAGCGAAGCCGCTTTTATCCCCTCATTGTTGGTTGCCATTCCTATAGCTACCAATTTTTCCAAGGCGTCCTTCATCACCACCTGATTTTCAGTACTAAATAGGTTCGTTACCGCAGCTCTCACAAATAGTTCTTTCTGCGTAGGTATAATCTTCAATACCCTATCCCTATTTTTCTTTTTTTCTTCACTGTCAGGAAGTGTAGTAGAGTTCATTAGGGCGAGCCCCTCCACCATTTCAGGATACAATTCTGCAAAAGCAAGTGCCACATATCCCCCCATAGAGTGCCCCACCAAGCTACAGCGGCTAACACCCTCTTTTTGTAGCACATCGCGCACTGCTGCTGCCATTAGCTCCATAGTATGTACCTCAGCTATTACAGGCGTTTTGCCGTGCCCCAATAAGTCTATACAAAGCACTTGGTGCTCGCCCGATAGTTTTTCGGCAAGTGATTGCCACACAGTGCTATCTTCCAAAAATCCGTGCAAAAATACTATCGTTTTTGCATTTTTATCGCCTTGTAATGTATAATATGATGAAACTTCCATCGCTATTTTTTTAGCCAATTGTTAGAAAATTCACACTTTCTGTACTCGCCTTTTACTGCTATATAAGTTTTTTCAATGTGTTCTTTCAGCCATTTACTAATAGCTTTTAGCTGTTTTTCTTTTAGTGCCAAGTCTTGTATCTTTACGTAATCCTTCACAAAATCCGCTTGGTGTTCCTCTATACGATTAGTAATTTGGTAAATTCTATAACTTTTCTTGCCCGTGCGGTCTTCATCCAAGAATGGTACAGATACTTCATTGTCTTTTAGGTCTGATATACGCGCATAAAGGGACGGTTCTATACGTGTCAGCTCAAAGCGTGTAGATAAGTCTTCAGGGTTTATGAGCTGTCCTCCATCATTGCGGGTCTCTTTTTCGTCAGAAAAGTTACGAGCTGCCTCGTCAAAAGTTAATTCTTTATTTACAATGCGGTCGCGTATTTTTGCTATTTTCTCTTTAGCCTCATTCAAAGCTTCATCAGGTATATCAGGCATTATCAAAATATGGCGTACACTCACCTCTTTCCCTCTTATTTTATCCATCTGAATAATATGCCACCCAAAACTCGACTCAAAAGGCTTTGATATTTCCCCTTCTTGTAGGGTAAAAGCTACCTCTTTAAATGCTTTGTCAAAAGCCGAATTTCTATTGAATGTAAGTACTTGTCCTCCAGTCGCTCTGTCTTGTGAATAAAGTATTGCCTTAGTAGCAAAACTCATCCCCTCCTCTTCCACATCTTTTTTTATGTCGTTCAGCTGGTCTATTACCTTTTGTACAGCACTTGGGGGTGCTACTGGGTTTACCACTATCTGTGCTATCTCTAATTCTGTACCAAAATGCGGACGTTCATCGGCAGGAATAGCATTAAAAAAGTTGCGCACCTCTTCAGGGGTTACTTCCACATCTTTCACCACCTGTTGCTTCATTCGTTGGGCAAGTGTATTCACCTTCAAGAGGTTGAAAAGCTCATCGCGCATAGCCTGCTCATCATCTTTTTTATAAAACTCCAATAGTTTTTTAATATCTCCCCCTAATTGAGCTGTCAAAAACTCAATACGTTGGTTCACTTGGTCGCGTATCTCAGCATCCGTAAGTTTAATACTATCCTGCACGGCTTGGTGTGCATATAGCTTGTCCTCCATCAGCTTGCCAAGCATCTGGCAGCGCGATATATCTTTAGTATCCACCTCCTGCTGGCGCAAATCTATATATGCTTTATCTATATCCGACTCCAATATCAAATAATCGCCCACTACAGCAGCTACTCCGTCTACTTTTTTGCGGCTCGTTTGTCCAAAAACTACCGTAGTAGCCAATAACATTCCCAAAAATGTGAAAATCTTTGTTCTATTCATAAGTTTATTGTTCTTCTCCTTTTAATAGGTTGCAAAAGTAATACTATTATTCTACAAATGCAATTTTATATATATTTTATTTTATAACACCCTATGCGCCAACCTATGGCTGGTAAGTAAAACAAGGCGGTCGCTATAAAAAGCCAATCGTATAACTCTGTAAGTATAGGATACTGAAACACAATTGCAAATCCTTTATAGGCTATCAGCAATTCGGTACTAAAAAATGCAAACAAATATATATAAAGCAAATAGCGATTTACCTTATATACTTCTTCCAAAAACAAGAACAGCCCGATGGTGATAATTCCCAAAAAATTGAAGTGCAAGTAGGTTATCAGCAAATCCATATTAGTAAAAAGATACTGCGTAAGCACAGGCAGGGTTCCAATGAGCATCAACAACACTTTTACGGCAAAAGCTCCTATAAAAATACTTGCCAAAAGTGTTCGTTCTTTGTGTTTCAAGTACAAATACCCTATCACACACACCGCTGCCAACCACATAAGTGCCGAAACTGCCCCCACTACATAGTAAATGGAATAACCAAAGTACCCCAACCACGAAACAAATAACGTGCCAATAATACCTATATGAAAACCTATAAATACTTTTTTTAGCAACTGAGGATAACGTTCTGCCCAACCGTATTTCTTTATAAAAAGCCCCATCAGGCTACTTAGCATCCAGCCGTTGTACTGAAAGTGCAAAAAAAAGGCAATAGCACACATATACATATCAGAGTATTTGCCAAATTTCACAATCATTACAGGCATCAACCAAATCCCTATACTTGATAATACAAGGTAAAATACCCCCATTTTTACAAAATCTTCCCCTTTTACCGCTCTTTTCAGCAACGAAACATCTTTTTCAGAATGTTTAAAATAAAATCTTGCAAAAATATAAGTACATATAATAAATACCGATGAAAAACTGATAGACACCGCTCCATAGCCCTGAAAAGGAAAACTAAAAAGCATTCCTAATACCGAAAACTGTGTGATGTAAAACAGCAACCGATAGTTAAAAAGCCGCCTATTTACGATGCGAATACCCCAAGAGTTCTCACCTACCTCATCAATATTCTTTTGAGGAAAACGAATAAATGTTCGCACCAATAGTGCCGAAAGTAACCCATACACCCAGCCTAATAACGCCAAATGCGAATGAGTATGTACTATATTCCGATAATTAAAAGTAAAAGGATAGGCTACCACCGTTGCCGAACGCATAAATATCCCCAACAATACTACTATTGCAAAGTAAGTAAATGCCCATTTTACATCGGTACGTATATCCAATTTAGTATTCAAAAGTGCCATACTCACTCTTTATAGTCAGGCGTTTTTTATCCGAAACCTCTACGCGTCCTATCACTTGGGCAGGCACACCAAAGCTCTCCGAAATAGCTATCAAATCATTAGCTATCGTCTCATCTACATACAACTCCATACGATGCCCACAGTTGAACACTTGGTACATCTCCTTCCATTCTGTCCCCGACTCTTGTTGTATCAATTGAAATAACGGCGGTACAGCAAATAAGTTATCTTTTACAATGTGCAGATTTTCAATAAAATGTAGTATTTTTGTCTGTGCCCCTCCGCTACAATGCACCATACCATTTATTTGGGTATTGTCGTATTTTTCTAAAATTTTCTTGATGATAGGTGCATAAGTACGTGTAGGCGAAAGCACTAATTTACCAGCATCCAACGGACTCCCCTCTACTCTATCGGTCAGTTGTTTAGTACCCGCATATACCAATTCTTCAGGTACTGAAGGGTCAAAACTTTCAGGAAAACGATTTGCCAATTCCTTAGCAAATACATCGTGCCTTGCCGAAGTAAGTCCATTGCTACCCATACCGCCATTGTATGCCGTTTCGTAAGTAGCTTGCCCGTACGAAGCCAAGCCTACAATCACATTTCCTGCTTTGATGTTCGCATTATCAATCACCTTACTGCGGTGTATACGCGCCGTTACAGTCGAATCGACAATAATAGTGCGTACCAAATCTCCCACATCAGCAGTCTCCCCGCCCGTAGAGTGAATATGCACCCCGTGAGCTGCCAACTCTGCTATAAGTTCCTCAGTACCATTAATGATTGCCGAAATTACTTCCGCAGGAATAAGGTTTTTATTGCGCCCTATGGTGGAAGATAGCATAATATTATCCACAGCACCCACACACAGCAGGTCGTCAATATTCATAATCAGAGCGTCTTGAGCAATTCCTTTCCACACACTCAGGTCGCCAGTTGTTTTCCAATACATATATGCCAAAGATGATTTTGTACCAGCCCCATCAGCGTGCATCACAAGGCAATAGTTGTCATCACCTGTAAGCATATCGGGTACAATCTTGCAAAATGCCTTCGGAAACAATCCCTTATCTATATTTTTGATAGCTTTATGCACCTCGTCTTTAGCAGCCGAAACTCCCCGTTGTGCATAGCGTTTGCTCACTTCCATCGTTTTAATTATTTATTTGTAACTTTCAAACCGCAAAATTACAAAAAAATACACTAAAACCAAAATTCAAGATTTAATTATTAACGCTGTGCCCTTTATATCTATTTTGGGTGGTATTGAAATTATAATCAATCCCCACTTTGATGCAGTAATTCTCGTAGTTTTTAGACTGCCTACTCATTATGTAGGGATTGCGAAACTCACTGTGATTGTTCAGCTGATTAAAAGCGTCCATTACCCCTCCATATATAGTAAGCGATTGATTGAACAGCATACGGGCTACAAACAAATGCACCCCACTGCGTTGTTCATACATATAATACTCTCGTTCTGTACCTTTACTAACGTAATTGAAAAGTGCCAATACCAACCATTTGTCGTTAAGTGCTATTTGGTTCATCAATTCAGCTGAAAAAGCAGCTTCACTAGTAGGTAATACATCTTTAGCAAAAGGCTTGTAGTAAGTAAGCGTTAGTTTGGGCATCCATTTGCCTATTTGCATTTGTGCATTCAGCACCCCTTTTAGCAAGCTGTAATGGTCATAATTACGAATTGTTTTTTCAATCACATTAGGGTTTATTGCCGAAAGCGAATAATCATTGTGAATAGCGTTGCGTATATGTCCGTACATCAGCGAAGCCGAAATAGGACCATAGGTAGCCAAGGCAGTCCATTCGTCATTGAGTTGGGGTATTATGTAAGGATTACCCCTATCGTACAAGAAAGGAGAAGAATAGGCACTATAATCGCTAAGCTCGTAGAAGGCAGGTCGTTTTATTTTGCGCACATAGCTGAGGGTGAATTGTGTTTTATCCCAAGGAAAAGCGACAGACACATTAGGCAACCAATGGCGATAAATTCGGCTTTTCACCTCACTTTTTTGTTGATTTTCATAATAGCCAAAATCAGCGTATTCATAACGCAATCCCACTTTAGTACTTATTTTGCCTAAAGGATATGCCCAACTTGCAAATCCTGCCGAACGCACTTCGGTATTTTTAATATCGGGAGTAGTGAGAGCGTTATCATTGTAGGTTTCTTTGCGGTATTGGTTACTAAGTTCCGTTCCGTAGTTGAGGGCACCTTTGCCTATTTGTTGTAAAAAAGTAGCTTTTAAGTTCCACCAATTAGAAGAAGCCTCTTGATGTTTGTGCACTTTTTGTGCCGAAGAAGTGAGCAAGTTGTGTTCTATTATGTCGGTTTGGTTGTTAGAACGTTGCCCTATATAGTCAATATCAGTTTGCAGTTTGAGTTTATCAGTAAGTTTTCCTTCGTAATAAGCATTTGCATTGAGGTCTTTGTTTTGGTTGAATTGGTCGTATTCATTCAGTCCTTTAGCAATAATAGCATTATTTCGGTAAGTGGCTGTTTCTTGCTGGGTATAAGCGTGCCCAGAATAAGGCGTTATACCTCCCCACACACTTGCTCCAATAGCGTGTTTGTCAGAAAAATCGTGTGAAAAACCTACCTTCACCTCAGCACTTTTATCATTGTTATCGCTTACTTCATTGGTAGTTACACGCCATTGGTGAGGGGTAGTGAAAGTTTGCAACTCATTATTGCGGTAAAAATGATTTTTGAAGTTGTTATATGCACCTATGTTTAAGAAGAGATCAGTTTTTCCCGAGCGATAATTCAAATTTGCCCAACTATTATTGTGTAGCCCGTTTTTGCGGAAGTATTCTTCGTTTTCAATAGAGCCACTAAGTCCATCGCCTTGTTTCTTTTTCAGTTTGATATAAATCACAGCCCCCACGCTATTATCGTGTTCAGCACCTGGTTGGGTTTCAAGTTCTATGCTTTCAATGTCTTTAGGCGAAAGGTGATACACATCATCAAGGTTACGTACGCGTCTGTTATTGATAAAGAAAATAGGGTTACCTTTGCCAAAAACCTCAAAACCACCCCCCGTGTAGGAAGTGCTAACCCCAGGCAGGAAGTTGATAAGCATCTCAGCACGAGGTAAGTTTTGCAAGGAAGATTGCGCCACATTAGTACTGATGCGTGTACCTTTCTGCTCAATAATAGGACGGCGAGCGGTTAGCACTACTTCGCCCAACTGATTAGTAGCAGGAGTGAGCTCAATAGTGCCCAACTGCGATTGTGAGGGAGTAAGTATCTTAGGCTCATACTCCAAATGAGTAATTTTAATAATGATTTTCTTATGCTCTGCCGTATTAGGCAATTCAAAAACACCCTTAGCATCGCTAATAGCCCCTTTTACAAGAGTAGAATCAGGAAGCGTTATAAGGATAATATTGGCAGCACTTACAGGTTTTTGGTCAGTGCTTACGAGAGTACCTTTGAAAGAAGATTGTGCAAAGGCACTGGTGGTTGCTGCTAATAGCAGTGATAAAATAATTTTTTTCATTGGTTTTGTTAATTTTAATTTTCATTTATATAAACGAAATATTTTTTTAAAGGTTGGAATAGAGGTAGAGATAAAGAGTTTTTATACTACATATCCCTCTGCGTACTCTTCAGGATATACAATTTTAAAACCTTTTCTATTAAGAGCTTCCTTAGTAAGAAAACATATTTGTATAGCAGGAGATAGTTCTAAATACTGATGAGGGCGATTTGCTTTAAAAGGAGTTCTGTTTTCATTTTTACTATTGATACCATTTGCTCTAATGGCTTCATACTTAAAGCTTTCTCGTTGTTTTAGAAATTCTATGACACGTGGAACAACAGGATTGTTATGAATTTGTTGTTTTATTAAGGTTTCTTTCGTAAAGTCAAATAATTCAAGATGTTCAGGATTATCTATTAAATTGAAACACTTATCTTCATCTAATTCAAAAGTAGACTCACAAATGATATATCCGTTTTTATAACAAGCTCCTTTCTGTCCCCACCAATGTGCATTTTCAATAAAAGAATCCCAAAAATAATAGCCTTTACCTAACCAAGCATTTTTATGACTACATAAAAAAGGTCCTTTCTCCTCTATTTCGTCTGGGTTATTTCTGTTTTCAAGAGTTTGATAGGCTTTTCTCAGTTTCATTTTATGCTTCTGTGGTATTATTTCGTAGTTCTTCTTCTAAACCCGATAAATTATAAGTCGGAAGGATGATTCCAGGAACATTAGCTTGAGTAGTAACTAAACTTATATAAGCTCGTACATAAGGGAATAAAATAGCTATACTATTTTTGTAGAAGAAATCGGGAATATCATTAATAGTTTCTACATTTTTAAACTCAAAGAGTCCTTTACAATTTATACGCACAAAAGGCTCTGTATTTTCTTGTTGTAAAGAAATCGAAAAAATAAGTTCAAATATCTTTTTATCTTTTTGAAAAATACCTTTCGTAGTGAAAAGAATACCTAAATCACCTTCCTTGTAATTATGAAGGTTGATATATACCTCATCAAACTGGTAATTGATAATTGAAAAAGATGCTGGTTGCATAATTCTATGTTTTTAATTAAAGAAAAAGCCCGAAGAAAAACTCGGGCTATATATATTAGTAACAATTTTGACTCTTTGGGAATATACAGAAGTTAAAAACTCATCTGCAGTGAGCCCTACACCTTCATATTCTTTGGTTCTTTCCCAATCTTCTAAAATCTGTTCTCTTGGAGTATTTTCAAAATACTGTTTCAATTCTTCTAAAAGGTTTGATGCCATAATCCAAATAATTAAAGGTTATAATATAATAAGCCTAAGTATATACTTTAGTGAGTGCAAAGGTATAACTTTTCGTTTAAATATCAAAAAAAATATAACGTTTTTTTAATATAATACTTTATGTTTTATACATAAAAAATTATTAATTAAGCAATTATGATTATTTTTTGTAAAGATTTATAGTTTGTTTTTTGTAAAGCCAAGCACTAAATGCCAGCACTTTCTTTTTGGTCAAAAAAACCTTCAGGAAAACGCATTTTTTTCAGCATTGCATTCGCTTCAGCTAGTTTTTTAGGAAAAGAATTCTTAATAGGATCGTATTTTTTTGTTGAAAACTCTGTAAAATGTACATTTATTTTAAATTTATCCCACAAATATTTTTCCAAATCCTTTTTTTCTTCTGCTGTCATAATTATTCTTTTTTTCTATTTACTAAGTTGGTTATTGATTTTGAGGCAAAGGTACAACTTCTCTATATAATTAACAAATTTTTAACTATTTTTTTCTTCATCCCTACACTATAAATATTCTATAAAAATAAAAGAGCAAATCATAAGCCGGATTCTGTTCTTATCATTGCTGATAAGTGCTTATCATTTATCTCGGCTAATGATTACTCATTAGCTCTAACCGCCTACCCTCCAACATCGGGCGAGCAACCCTCAAACGCTGGTTTACGCGGCGTTGCACCTCATAGAGTTTACCTGATTTCACTATGGCATTACCCATACATCCTTTCTGTTGCACTTGTCCTCACCTCGCGGCGGACGGGCGTTACCCGCTATGATGCTCTGTGGTGTCCAGACTTTCCTCTACTTCTGTAGCGATAAGCTGATTTGCTCTTTTTATAATTCTTAACTTAACCCCATATAATTAATATGTGGTTTTTCGTAAGGCTTTAACTCGCTTGGATTAAGCATATTAAAGTTTAACAATAGGTTATTTTCTTTTTCTTCATCAAAAAGCAAGTCGTAAAGATAATGATGAACAAAAATATACCATTTTTTGTTAGGATTTACCACTGCAAAACCTCCGTGGTCATTCCCTTTATCAAGATAGAAATACTCCCATTGATAAAAATTCATTACCGCATTAGCAAATAATTCTCCTAAACCATAAGCTAAATCAACCTTGTCGTATGCTAAGGTATTAGCAGTAACTTTTTGCTCTTTATAAGCATCAATAAAATGCCTCAAAGAAGTAGCTACTTCTTTAGGATTGCTTTCATCACAAGTAAAATTGTTCTCTTTTAGTAAGTCAATAGCTTTTTCTTTCAAAGCTGATAGCTCTTCCTTTTCTTCACTATCAGCTAATCTTTCAGTAATTTCAGTCATAAATATTAATTTGCTAATTCCCTAATTTGCTAATTTTCTAATTTCCTAATTAATAATCTCCCAACGTCTCAGCATTCTGTGCCAAAGCTTTCGCTAATTGCTCGTCATTAGGAGCCTTGCCGTGCCAAGCGTGAGTACCCATCATAAAATCTACACCATTACCCATTTCGGTATGTAGCAAAATACAAACAGGTTTCCCCTTGCCAGTCAGTGCTTTAGCTTCAGCCAAACCTTTCAAGATAGCACTAATATCATTACCCTTTTCAATGTCAATTACCTGCCAACCAAAGGCTTCCCATTTAGCGCGAAGGTTACCCAAAGGCAGTACCTTATCGGTAGGACCATCAATCTGTTTTTGGTTGTAATCAACCGTAGCGATGAGGTTATCCACCCCTTTGCCACCAGCGTACATTGCCGCCTCCCATATCTGTCCTTCCTGTAGCTCGCCATCACCGTGTAGAGTATAAACCAAATGCTTATCGCCGTTTAGTTTCTTAGCCAAAGCCGCCCCTATAGCTACCGAAAGCCCTTGTCCCAAAGAGCCTGAAGCTATACGTATGCCTTCCAACCCTTCGTGAGGTGTAGGGTGCCCTTGCAAGCGCGAATTAAGCAAGCGGAAAGTATTGAGTTCTTCCACTGGGAAAAAGCCTCTACGAGCCAGTACACTGTAGAATACAGGCGAAATATGTCCGTTAGAAAGGAAGAAAAGGTCTTCATCTTTGCCCTCCATACTAAAAGGCAGTTTAATATCCATCACCTCGTTGTATAGGCATACTAAGAACTCAGCGCAGCCCAAAGAGCCTCCAGGGTGTCCGGAATTTACTTTGTGTACCATTCGCAATATATCCCTACGCACTTGGGTAGTAAGGTCAGTAAGTTGTTGGGTATTCATCGTTTCTTATTGTTTTATAATTTGATGCCACAAAGGTACAACTTTCTTTTATAAATGCAACTCTTTTTTCAACAGAAATAGTAAAATGCCAATTCAAAATTCAAAATTGCCTCACCGAACCTTCAGCGAAGGATGAGCGAAGGA
>NZ_KB291318.1:1628-12870 GCF_000318275.2 Capnocytophaga sp. oral taxon 332 str. F0381 | reverse complement strand
CGAAGGATGAGCGAAGGATGAGCGAAGGATAAGCAAAAGATAAAAGCCCGTGCGGCTCGAGAATATGCCTCCTCTTAAAACATTAATCATTAATCATTAAACATTATTTCGTATCTTTGCAGCCATAAACATATAAATCATTATGGAAGAAATAAGATATGACGAAGATAGTATTCAAACGCTCGACCCCTTAGAGCACGTACGACAACGCCCTGGTATGTACATCGGAAAACTCGGCGATGGCTCTTCTGCCGATGATGGTATCTACGTACTCCTCAAAGAGGTACTCGATAACAGTATAGACGAGTTTATTATGGGAGCTGGTAAAACTATTGATGTGAAAATCAGCGATAATAAGGTAGAAGTACGCGACTATGGGCGTGGTATCCCTTTGGGAAAAGTAGTAGATGTAGTCTCCAAAATGAATACAGGAGGCAAATACGACTCTAAAGCCTTCAAAAAATCTATCGGACTTAATGGCGTTGGTACAAAAGCTGTTAATGCGCTCTCTATTTACTTTTGGGTAGAGTCTGTACGCGACAATCAAGCCAAATCAGCTTCGTTTGAAAAAGGTATTTTAAAAGAAGAATCACCCATTGAAGAAAGTAGCAAAAAACGTGGTACAAGTGTAACCTTTATTCCCGATGATACCATTTTCAAAAACTTCAAGTTCCGCAATGAGTACGTAGTGCGTATGCTCAAAAACTACGTATACCTCAACCCTGGGCTTACGATTAATTACAACGGCGAAAAATACTATTCCGAAAACGGATTGAAAGACCTCCTCACCGAAAACAATAACGAAGAGGATTTTCTTTACCCTATTATCCACCTCAAAGGCGAGGATATCGAGGTGGCTATCTCACACAGCAAAACCCAATACAGCGAGGAGTATTATTCATTTGTTAACGGACAAAATACGATACAAGGAGGTACGCACCTCAATGCGTTCAAAGAAGCCTATGTAAAAACCATCCGCGATTTTTATAAGAAGAATTTCGATTCGTCTGATGTACGAAAATCTATCATTGCAGGGCTTTCTATCAAAGTAATGGAGCCTGTGTTTGAAAGCCAGACCAAGACAAAACTCGGTTCTACTGAAATGGGCGAAGGAATGCCTACAGTACGCACTTATATTAACGATTTTGTAGCGCGTCATTTAGATGATTATCTGCACAAAAACAACGAAGTAGCCGATGCTATTTTGCGCAAAATTATGGAAGCGCAACGCGAACGCGAAGACCTTGCTGGCATCAGAAAATTGGCTAAAGAAAGAGCTAAAAAAGCAAACTTACACAATAAAAAACTAAACGATTGCCGCATACACCTTACCGATACAAAAAATAAGCGCAATTTGGAGAGTACACTGTTTATTACAGAAGGAAATTCGGCTTCGGGTTCTATTACCAAATCTCGCGATGTCAATACCCAAGCCGTCTTTTCACTGCGAGGTAAGCCGCTGAACACCTACGGAATGACTAAAAAAATAGTCTATGAAAACGAAGAATTCAATCTCTTGCAAGCAGCTTTAAATATAGAAGACTCTATGGACGACCTCCGTTACAACAACATTGTCATTGCCACCGATGCCGATGTAGACGGAATGCACATTCGCTTGCTACTTACCACCTTTTTCTTGCAGTTCTTCCCCGAGATTATCAAGGAAGGACACTTATATATATTGCAAACGCCTCTTTTCCGAGTACGTAATAAGAATGAAAAAATATATTGTTATAGCGAAGAAGAAAAACAAGCTGCTATAGAGAAACTAAAAGGCAAACCCGAAATCACGCGTTTTAAAGGGTTAGGAGAAATATCACCCGATGAGTTCAAAAATTTTATAGGCGAAGACATTCGTTTAGACCCTGTAATGCTTGATAAGACTATCCATATAGAGCAGTTATTAGATTTTTATATGGGCAAAAACACCCCCGATAGACAAGATTTCATCATCAACAATCTAAAAGTAGAAATTGATAACTTTGATATTTAAGGAAACAAAAAAAGCTGTCTAAAAAGACAGCTTTTCTTTGTTAATTATTATGTGCCTACGACTGGATTCGAACCAGCACGCCCGAAAGGGCACCACCCCCTCAAGATGGCAAGTCTACCAATTTCTCCACGTAGGCGGTAAGTTTTTGTGACCTGGCTGGGGCTCGAACCCAGGACCCCAACATTAAAAGTGTTGTGCTCTACCAACTGAGCTACCAAGTCCTTAAAAATAAAAAAACAAATTGTATAACCCTTGTGACCTGGCTGGGGCTCGAACCCAGGACCCCAACATTAAAAGTGTTGTGCTCTACCAACTGAGCTACCAAGTCCTAAAATATTAAACTATATAATCCTTGTGACCCGGCTGGGGATCGAACCCAGGACCCCAACATTAAGAGTGTCGTGCTCTACCAGCTGAGCTACCGAGTCGTTGTGGTAATCACAAGTATTTCTTGTTTGCGGGTGCAAAGGTAATACTTTTTTTATATATAACAAGAAAAAAAGTATTATTTTTGCATTTTATTTTTAACTTTTATTTCAATACCCTAAAAAACAACTATTTATATATGAAAATAATTTTAATGGGATATATGGGTAGTGGCAAATCTACGCTTGGAAAAGCCCTAGCCAATGCTAAAAACATTCCTTTTATAGACCTTGATGATTACATAGCTGAACGTGAAAACAGCTCTATCCCTCATATTTTTAAAACTAAAGGCGAGATTTATTTTAGAAAAAAAGAAGCTGAGTACCTACAAGAACTCCTACAAAATCCCAATGATTTTGTACTTGCCTTAGGCGGTGGGTCTCCTTGCTTTGGTAATAACATCAGTATTATTAAAACAGCTGATGCTACATCTATTTACCTGAAGTATCAACCCAAAAATCTCGCTCTCAGACTCGTAAAAGAAAAAACTCATCGCCCTATGATAACCGATATCAATGACGATGAGTTGGAAGATTTTATTCGTAAGCACCTTTTTGAGCGCAATCCGTTTTATATGCAAGCTGATTGCCTTATCACTATGGATAACCTCTCAGAAGACGAAAGCCTTAAGCTCTTATTAGATAAATTGGCTAATGAGCCTATTATCTAATTGGTAATTAGCTGTACTACTATAGCTTTTTCAGGTTAGACGACTTCGTCCAGCCTGTTTTTCCATTGGCTAACTGTATTTGTAGCCAATCGTTTTCTTGCCCTATAATAGCTACTTTAGTACCCTCGTGAAGCTCTAAAACTTCACTACTATAAGCATTGGGCTCTGCAAATATTCGTACTGTTTTCTCAAACAATATAGCATATTGCTCATTTGCTATTTGTTGTTGCTTGTAATGCGCTATACTATAAGTACCTATTGCAATGACTATTGTTACTAATAATAAAGTAAAAAAAGTACGTTTCAAAGCTGTATGTACTACAAAATAGTAACACAAAAAAAATACTACTACCCCCCATATGGCTATAATTGAAAGAATAGCCCACGTATGCAATTCAAATAAGCCCGTAATACTATCCGAAAGCTGTTGCAACCACGTCTTAGGTAGAGGTGTAATCGCATCTACTGTCATTTGTTTGGCAAATGTGAGATTATTTTTAGCCGCTGTATTTTTGGGGTCTAACTTTAGTGCTTTCTCGTAATAATATATACTTTCGGGTACTTTATTCAGCTTGTAATAAGCATTTGCCATATTATAGTACAAAGCTGATGATTCACTACCTCGCGCTATAATCTGTTGGTATTGCCTAATGGCTTCTTCACATTGCCCTTTCTGATAATTATCAGTAGCGAGTGCAAACAGCTTTTCATTAGTTTGTGCAAAGCTTATTAAACTACAAAACACTATAAATAATACAAGTGTAATGCTTTTCATATTTTTTACTTGCTTTTTCATTCCTCTACTCCTTATTAATTATTACTTACTCTTCATCTGCTTATCTAAGCCTGAAATTACCTCTACCGCATCTTCAAAATCTCGTTCCATAGCAGCTTCACTATGTTGCGCATAGCGTGCCATTTCGCAATTGGCAAGGAGTTTTATAAACTGTGATACCGTAGCTTCATCAGCTTGTCGTTGTAACAACAATTCACTGATGGTATCCTTACTCATCTCGGCAGTTTCTATTTTTAGCTTAGCTTTCAAATAGTTGTGCAAAGCACGTTCTAAAGCCTCATAGAAGGTGGCTTTATCACCTAATTTGCGTTTTGCTTCACCTAAATATTTTTTCGCCAAACGATTGGCTACACGCACTTTATTACCTTCAATATCACCTGCACGACGCTGTTGTGCACGCCACCATAAAAGTACTATGGGAATGATAAGCAATGGCAATAGTGACCATAAATAGTACCCTACCGACCCAAAGAAACTGCGTTTGCCTATAGGTTGTAATTGTGCATTGGTTTGGACTGGTGCAAACGAGTTATCTGTCTGTGTTGCCGAAGTATCGCTATTGGCAGTTGTATTACTATCAGCGGCAGGACCTTCGGTTACATCTATCAGCAAATCATCTGTTTTTACAGTTACATATTTTTGAGTTACAGGGTTAAAATACGAGAATGTGAGCCCTGCTACAGGATACTTACCTTTATATTCGGGTACAATGGTATAAGTATGTTCTACACGCCCATTCATACCCTGTAATGTCGTGCTAATATCGTCTTTTTGTTCAGGAGCATATACCTCTAACGAAGACGGAAATATAGGTTTTGGCAAATCAAACAATTTTAAATTACCACTGCCCGAAACTTCTACTTTTAGCTGCAAACTTTCATTTGCTTTTAAGGTAAGCTTATTGGTAGTTACATTAAAAGAAAAATCACCTACTGCCCCCCCGAAACTATCGGGTTTGCCCTCTTGTGGCAGTTCTTTTACATTCAATGTCCTATTACCCGAAGTAACACGGCGCGATACCTCCTCGTAATAAGGACGTCCAAAGAAATCACGCTGGCCTGTAGGCACACTTAAAACGGCATCCATAGTGAGAGGCTCAAGGGTAAGGACTCCTGTTTTTTGAGGGTATAACACTACTTTTTTCACCGTAATACAGCGATAAGGTTTCCCTTGATAGTTACAATCACCTATCTCATACTGCTGCATTTTCAAATCCTGACTCCAAAAGTTAGGATATTTAGGGGTTGTGAGCCACTCCAAGCTGTTCAGTGCTATTTGATTACCCACATATAATTTATAGATAACTGTTACCGCTTCATTCAAATAAGGATTAGGTTTTGACACCTCTGCCAATAAAAAGAAACTTTCGCGAGCTATATCGTTGCTGTTTTTATCTATTGATGGGTTTTGTACTTCACCAGTTACAGTAATTTCTATAGGTTTAGTCCTATAGGTACGCCCTTCAATATCTACGGTGGCAGCTCCTATAGTATGTTTTCCTTTACTTGTGGGCTGCAATATGTATATATACGACTGTGAGAAAGTACGCACCCCATTTATCCAAGAGTTTGATATAGACTGTGAAGGTCCCATCACTACAGTAAATCCTTGAAAATTAGGAGGTGTAAAGTTATCACCATTTCTATTCATTGTAAACTCTATGCGCAGGCGTTCGTTAGCCCCTAATTGATTTTTGCTCACTTCGGCAGTAAATTCCACTTGCTGTGCATAGATGAATTGTAATGCTAAGAAAGTAATAATAAATGCTGTTATTTTCTTCATATGCTATCAAATAATTGCTTTTTAGGATTACCAATCTTTTTCTGATTTAGAGCGTTGTCCTTTTACTTTTTGTCCGTTCACCTTTTCTTGGGTTTTACGTTCTTCGCTATTCATAGCCTCCAGAATGCGTTCCATTTGCTGTGGTGACAGGCTTGAAGGTCGTGGTTTTTGATTGTCATTATCCTTGTCGCCTTTATCGTTTTTGTCATCCTTGTTATCTTGGTTATCTTTATTCTTGTCTTTATCGTTTTTATTGTCTTTATTATCTTGGTTATCTTTTTTGTCTTTGTCGTTTTTATTATCCTTGTTATCTTGGTTGTCTTTATTCTTATCGTTTTTATTGTTTTTATTATCTTGGTTGTCTTTATTCTTATCGTTTTTATTATCTTGGTTGTTTTTATTGTCTTTATTATCCTTATTATCGTTTTTAGGAGGGTTTTTCTTTAGCATATCTTTAGCTACTGCCAAATTATAGCGTGTTTGCTCATCGGTGCTATCATAGCGGAGTGCTTCTTTATATGCCTGTACCGCTTTGTCATACTCTTTAGTTTTCATAAAAGTATTGCCCAAATTATGGAATATTTGGTGGCGTTCATTATCGGTGATGTTAGGAGTTTCGCTCGCTTTTTTGAGACGAGCAAAAGCCTCTCCATAACTTTTTTGTTGGTAATACAATGAGCCTAAATTGTACTGAGCGGTTACATTTTCTTTATTCTTTACAATGGCATTGCGATAATCTACCTCTGCCTGCACAGGTTTATCACCTTCCAAAGCTTTATTTCCCTGATAAGTATATTCATCAGAGGCTTTTTTTGCTTTTAGTGCTTCTTTTTCTGCTTTTGTTTGAGCATTTACAGCTGCAGTTATTATAAAGAGTAATACGACAAATACTTTTTTCATCATCTAACTATTAATTCTTTTCTTTTTCGTTAAATAAATTTAGTTTTTTCACCCAAGCAGTTTTTCGCTCGAAGATAAACATATCGAGAAAGAGCAAGAAGAGTGCTCCAGCAATGAACCACTGAAATTGGTCTTTGTAATCTACAAATTTTTGGGTGTCGAATTGGGTTTTCTCGGTATTATCTAATATTTTAGTTATCTCGCTTACAGCAGTTTGGGTATTATCACCATTAAAGAAGTTTCCTCCGCCATTGCGAGCTATTTGTGCCAAGAGCTCTTTGTTTAGTTTAGTAATTACCACCTCGCCATTGCTATCATGCTTGTAGGTTTGTTGTCCTAACTCTTTCATTGGTATTGGGCTTCCTTTTTCGGTACCCACGCCTATGGTATAGATGTGTATGCCTTTTTCTTGGGCTTCAGCAGCTATTTCGGTAGCACCCATTTCGTGGTCTTCACCATCGGAAATGATAAACAAAAGGCGTGCCGTAGGAGTATTTTCGTCAAAATAACTGCTTGCCATACGTATGGCTTCTTGAATGGCGGTACCTTGTGAAGAAAGCATATCGGTATTCATTGCTTGCAGGAACATTTTAGCAGCAGAATGGTCGGTGGTGAGGGGCAACTGTGGGTAAGCACTCGCCGCATAGGCTACAATTCCTACTCTATCGCCCTTTAGCTGGCTAATAGTTTCAAAAACAATGCGTTTGGCTTTTTCCAAACGATTGGGTGCTACATCTTCTGCCAACATACTTTTTGAAACATCTATAGCAAAAACAATATCTACCCCCTCGCGCTTTACGGTTTCTACTTTAGTGCCTATTTTGGGATTTGCCAAAGCTACACATAGCAAAGTTATAACAACTGCCAATAGCACAAATTTCAGCCAAGTTTTAAAACTTGAACGATTGGGGGATAAGCGCTTTAACATTGCTTTAGTAGCAAATTGTCGCTGCATTTTTCGTTTTCGCCATTGTGAGGCTACAAAAATAAGCAGCAGCACAAACACAATATTGATGAGCCAAAGGTATATTTTTTCGTCTATATAAACCATAGTAAATATTTTTAGTTGCCAAAAGTGTTATTTACAAATACTGCGCCAAAACGGTTTTAATTTTCAAATTTCACTTTAATTTTATCTTGCATAGCATATGCCTGACAAGTGAGTACATAACCTTCTTCTACTTCTTTTTCGGTAAGTGTCTCATTTTTAGCCATTTTAGCTTCGCCTTCTGTCACTTTACCTATACAGCTACTGCACACACCATTGAGGCAGGAGTAAGGAGCATCATAGCCCCTCATCAGTGCAGAGGCGAGCAGTGTTTGATTGCGAGCTGAAGTGAAGGTATGGGTTTCGCCTCCTATTTCAACGGTAATTTCTACATTACCTTCCAGCTGAGTATAATCAACAGCATCGGGTGAGGCTTCAAATAGCTCGGTAAAGATACGTTCTTTATCAATGCCACGCAGCAAGAGCATTTCGCGGAGGTCTTTTACCAGCTGTGTAGGTCCGCAAGCATAGTATCTGCCCCAATTCAAATCTTTGTATTTTTCAAATAGTTCAGTTACTATTTTATGATTGATACGCCCTGTATAATTGTTGCCCCAAGGCTCTTGACTAAAGACGTAATGCACCAAGAAGCGCTCGGGGTATTGGGTGCGTAGTGCTTCTATTTCATCAAAAAACAAGGTTTCTTGCTTGGATTTATTACCATATACAAACACCACCTTGATATTGGTTTTGGCGAGTGCTGTTTTGGCAATACTCATCATAGGGGTAACGCCACTGCCTGCTGAGAACAGCATAATATCGCGATTACCGAAAATATCGTAGAAGAACACAAATGAGCCCATAGGTGGCATTACTTGTAGTATATCGCCTTCTTTGAGCTCTTGGGTAGCATAAGTAGAAAAGATACCATTGGGCACACGTTTTACTGCTACACTCAGTTCGCCTTCATTTACGCCAGAGCAAATGGAATAGGCACGGCGTACTTTTTGATTGTTGATGGTTTGCTGTAGTGTAAGGTATTCGCCTGCTTCAAAAGAAAATACTTTTTTGAGGAGTTCAGGCACTTCAAAAGTAATCATTACTGACGATGCAGTAAGGTGTGTTATTTTAGTAACTTTAAGGTCGTAAAGTTTGTTCATTTTTTATTATTTATACATTTCGTTGTAGCCTAAATATTGGCTTTTTTGTGTAGTAATAAGCTGATAATCGGGGGTGGGCTGGGGAGCTGTTCTGCTGGTACGGCTTGCTTGCCTGCCTGTGATATGCTCTATGGCTTTGGATAGGAAAGGCTCGGTGGGGTCGCCCAAAGTGCCTAATTTGGTGTAATTTTCTTTATTTATAGCTATTGTAGGTGTTAAGCCTGTTACATAATCGCCTACTCCTGCTGCATTTTCTATCTTTAGCACTAAAGGTTGCATTGCCCACTTATGCTTAGGGTTCTTGGTTTGCTGTTTTCTATCTATATAGTCGTAAATAGTGATAGAACCTTGATTTTTGCCTGTGGTGGTTTGCCCTATTTGCACTACGTTAATATAGGGTTTTAAGCCGTTGATAAGCAATTCGCTGGCTGAGGCTGTGCGACTGGTAGTAAGCACATATAGCTTATTCATTCGCAGGTGGTTTAGGGGGGTGCCATCGGTCATATTTTCAAGAAAATAATTGATAGTTTTGCCTTGCTGGGCTACGATATCTTGCATTTTGGTATTCCATTTTTCTTTAGCAAAGACCTGTCCGCTAAACTGCCCTGTAATCATTGAGGCGAGGTAAATAGCAGTTTGCACGCTTCCACCGCCATTGTAGCGGAGGTCGAGTACCAAATCGGTGATGTTTTGGTTTTTCAGGTAGGCAAAGGCATCGTTGAGGGCTTTGTCGTAATCGCTAATAAAGGCGTTGTACATTAGATAGCCTATGCGGTGGTTGTCTTGTTGTATTACTTTGGTTATCAGTACTGGATTTTCGGGGGTAGCGGTATTGTGCAGGGTTACGCTCTTGCCTGTAAAATTCAGGTCGCCATCCTCGTCAAAGCGGTAAATATCAAAACTATACACGCTACTACTGAGCAAACTGCCTAAATTCTGCTTGGTGATAGGGGTACCATTGATTTCAAGGAAGACATCGCCGCGTTGTACGCCTTGCCTATCGGCATCGGAATTTGGGATTACATAGCGCACTATGCCCATAACTGTACCTGCGTTGTTGAACTGCACATAAGCCTCGTCCATACCTGTGCTTGCTGTGATGCCTTTGAATTGGTTTTCTAACTTCACATAGTCATCGGTAATATAGCTAAAACGATCGGTTGTACCTTTGCGGTAGAGGAGGTTGTTAAAAAAATCGGTATGGTTTAAATTGCTTTTTAAAAAGGTAGTGTAGGTGTGATTTTTATCGGCTTTGGTATTGGCAAGGCTTCCGAAGCGATTGTCTTGTAAATTAGCTACTTCGGGCTGCCACAAATAGTAAGTGTTAAGTCCTTTCCAAATAAAGTCGTTGATACGCAGATTGAGGTCGGAACCAGTATAGTCGGAGCCAGCAAAAAGGAAAGGATTCTCATCGTCATCATTGTTTTTTGAACAAGATAACACACTGATTATTATTGTAATAGCAATAAATATACGCTTCATAAAGAAAATAATTTTGCTACAAAAGTAAGACTTTTTTTATATTTGCACAAATTTTAGTGCTAATTGTTGGTTCGTCACATACTCGGCTGCGCCAGCTCGCCGACTTTCCTTCGCTCATCCTTCGCTCATCCTTCGCTCATCCTTCGCTGAAGGTTCGGTGGGACGGGTGGGACAGGTGGGACGAGTGGGACAGGTGGGACAGGTGAGACGAGTGAGACGGGTGAGACGGGTGAGACGGGTGGGACTTGTAAGACTTGTGGGACTTGTAGGACTTGTGGAACGGGGGGAGTGTGAGCCTAAGCCAGAATATCTTGTCCTGAAATAAATTTATAGTATAAGTCTTAAGAGTAAAGGCTAAAGATATGCAAAAACAAAGAAAGTGGTTTCATTTTTCTAACTTTAAAAGAGTGTAGCCTGAAGAAGAAAAAGTTTTTTAATCACTTTGGGGTGGAATTGGCGTATTGGGGTACGAGCTGCAAGCTCGCACCAGCGGGGGAAAGCATTAGAGACTTTTAATGAGAATATTGTTAAATTTGAAATCGTGAAATAAAATGAAAAACATAAATCAAAAAGATTATGAGTTAATAAAAGATTTGTATCATTGGAAAATTGACACAAATGATTTTAAAAAAAAGACAGATTTTAAAGCCAACTTTCAAGAATTGAGATCTTTGTTATATAGTGTTAAAGATTGTATAGATGAAGAAGGATACAATCAATTTTTTTAATTCTATTCTATGGGAATTACCTAAAAGATTAAGTGAAAAGGATTATGAAGCTTTATACCAAGAGTTCTTGCTATGTAATTTTCATAATGAACACGAGAATATAGTAAGTGCTTTTCAGACTATTTTTAACAACAATACTGAAAACATACCTATTCTACTAAAAGCAATAGACAACATTCCTGAGTATTTAGAAGACGATGACTTCAAATATCCTTATATACGAAAAATCATTTATGCCATAGGAGCACAACCACAACCTGAGAGTCTTTTAGCATTAGAAAAATTGGCATCTGAGACTAATGATACCGAAATAAAGA
>NZ_KB291318.1:0-1608 GCF_000318275.2 Capnocytophaga sp. oral taxon 332 str. F0381 | reverse complement strand
GATGGGAGTATGAAAAGAATGTCATATCCTGAAAATAAGATTACAGAGATAAGTCTTAAGAAGAAAGGCTAAAGGTATGCGATAAACAAAGAAAGTAACTAAATACTTCTACCTTTTAAAAGAGAGTAGCCCAAAGAAGAGAAAGTTTAAACAACTTCATAGCGAAACGTGGAGTAAAATAGCTAATGATAAAGGGTTTATCAAGCAATTTGAAAGTTATTTACAAGAAGTTGATGAAATAAAAGATTTAACTTATGTGATTAACAGTAATAAAGCTAATATAAATGAAGTAAAACAAGCTTTTAAAGAAGTGTTTAAGCGTAATAGTGATGAAATTTTAGAGATTATGAGCCCTGAATTGAAGAAAAGTTTAGGTATTATAAATCCTAATGATAAAGTAAGATTAGAAAAGTTGATAAACGATACAAATTCAGCACTCTATAACTTTATAAAAATACAATAAAATGTTTAAACTAAATTCTAAAATAGATAATGTAAGAGATTATGTTATTTATAAAGCCAAACCTTATTACATCAATACATCACGTGAAATTCAATGTGGTGAAAAGAAACAAATGCTTTATAAAACGCCACTAAGTCCGCTTGCTACTTTTAATGGCAAATTCTATTGTAGTGAGTGGGAGAATAATTATAAAATCTTTGACGAAAATTTAGAGTTAATAGAAGAAGGAAAAGACAAAGCTTTTTTGTATTTATCTAAAGAGTTTTTAGAAACTTATTTTTTAGATGAACAACAAAAAATATTCATTACAGCTCTCTTGGATAGAGAAGAGAATCTTATGGTATTGGGAGATATTGACAAATTTTCTATAAGTTTTTTCCAAATGGGTATATATATATATATACATACAAAAAGGATAAAATATACGATGATGTAATGTCTATCAGAGCCTTTTCTATTCAAAAGAAAGAACATCTTTGGGAGTTTCCTCTTTCTTCACTTGGGAAGTGGAAAAATTCGTGGGATGAAGAAAGATTTTTTGAAGTATATAAACTTATTGGTATATACAACAATATTTTTTGGGCTTTTATAGAGATAGGAGGCTTTATAGGCTTAGACATCAAAACAGGAGAATTAAAATACCGTATTCCCGAATATCACCAAGCTATAGGAAAAACTATTTGCAAAGGTAAAGATTTTTTTAGAAGTGATTATTACTTGGATAATGAAGGAGGAAAAATTTTTGGATTAGCACATATTTTTATTGAAATAGATTTAAATCAAGACCCCCCTTTTGTTACTCAATATGGCTTACAAGAGGAGTTTGAAAAGTACAACATCAAAAAAGCAAATGATACTGCTGAAGATTTTGTTGTTCAAGATAATCTATTGTACTTTTATCTTGCTGAACAACTAAGATTTGGTATTTTAGACATCAATACCAAGGAGATTATCTATATTTCAGAGCCTATTGCAGTAGTGGAAAGAGATGATAGTTTTACCCAGCTTAAAGATTTAAAAGTCTCAGAAAATAAGGTGTATATCTTAGATAGTAATCATACTTTGCATATTTTTGAAAGAGAGAAATTTGAATTTTGAATTTTGAATTGTGAATTTTGAATTGTGGAGTGCAAGGTATATTTTAA
>NZ_KB291317.1:60395-76328 GCF_000318275.2 Capnocytophaga sp. oral taxon 332 str. F0381 | reverse complement strand
ACAGCCATTGGTATTGCGAACTACTACTTGGTAACTACCTGCATCAGCTGTAAACTCAGCACTATTAAGTTTTCGCAACACTTTACCATTTAAAAGCAATTGATAAGTCAACTTTCGGTCAAATTGGGTAAGACGTGCACTTCCTTTTTTACCACATTCTGCTGGCAAAGGCTCTACTGTAGGAGCTTCTAATTTTTCTCTACCTTCTATACGGAAACTACTACTATTATCACAACCACTATCGTTATATACTTTCAATTCATAAGAGCCCTCTTGTAATCCTACAAGGTCTTTATTTTTAATGGTATTTATTACTCTATTATCTTTTAGTAACTCATAGCGGTAATTAGATTCATAGTTTTGTATCTCTACCCAACTATTGCTATCACAAGTAGCTGGATGGGGTTTTAAACTAGGACTATTAGGTTTACCGGCACCTCTGCTGTAATAGATTTGAAACAAATTAGATTCTTTCTCACAACTCTTATAGCTCACTACAAGTTTAAAATCTCCTTCTTGATTTATATGTATTCTACCGCTATAAGATTCTATCAAAGTTCCCATATAAGGTACTTCTTTTCCTTGGTGGTCGTACACTTTATAAGTAGCCCCTTTCTGATTAATTTTATCATAATCATTATAATTTGAAAGCATAGCACGCATACCACCTCCACTACAAGCATCTCCATAAGGTATTGTTTCTACATAAGGTGTAGGTATTTCGTTACAAATACTTTCATAATCCTTATAAAATTCATAAGCCCCTATATCTATTCTTCCTTCCATAATACGAGGCATATGAGCCAAATCGAAGTCATTATCACTCTTGCTGCGGTATAAACCACCATTACCTGCATTTATCAAACTTCTTTTGGGGCGCAAATAGTATTTATCGTCTTTGCTCAAGCTTACAAATATGCCTGCTGGACTTTCTACAGGGATATTACCATTACCAGAAAGAGCACCATTCACCATACTATATTGTACGTCTATATTCTTAAAGTTCCCATCTACACGTTCCAATAATACTGTATTGTATATTTTAGGAGAAGCCGAAGGAGCTACCTTTAAATCATTACCACCATTGTTATAAAAAGTAGCATTGATAAGCTGAGTATCGGCATACTGGTCATTTTCCATTGCCCAAGGAGTCATTACAAGGCCATCAGCTCCATTGTTAGGCTGGTTTAAATTCCATTTATCAATGTTATCATCTACATTATCACCTATGATATCTTCTTTTTTAGGTGTATTATCCGATACCTGCAAATTGATAAAGATAGGAGTAGCACGTTCACGTTCTGTACCTTTTACATAGATAAGTGCCTCACTACCAAATAAATTATCGGTAATAGCACAATTTTCAAAACGAGGAGAACCATTTGCCACATAAATAGCTACCCCTTTTTTACCATTGATAGGAGCTGCATATTTCAAGCGAAACCCATCAAGAGTCGCTACACCCATAGCTCCTTCCGAGGTAATAAGTCTACCTATGTGAGCAACTCCAGCATTATTCACACGCCCACTTAGTACAGTGGGGTTTGCATACCAATTACGCTCTTGCAATGCTGTTTCTTTACCTGCAAAACCACCATAGATTTTCACATTTTTCACCATTGCAAAAGTTGCCTTATCAATAGCAACAGCATCACCCACCTTAGGGCTATAGCTGTAGTTTGCACTACCCGCCACCCATATCTGCAAGGGTTCTTTTTCTGTAAATTCTTTTTGGTGTGCTTTAGCAAAATCCAAAGCTGTTGAGAGTTCTGTTAGTGCATCTTGCCAACTTTCACCAGTGTTTGAGCCTTTTGCATCTTTTTTCACATAACAGATGCGTTTAGTTAGTACGTTGTTACTAACACCCGTCTGCGCCGTTCCGACACTTACCAGCATCGCTATAACGGCAGTTAAAATTGCCTTCATTTTTCTATTATTTAAATTCTTCAACTAAGCCATTCCTAGTTCTTATTTCTCCTACCTGCATAATTCCCATTATGTTTAAAATCTCTATTCATTCCTCTTCGCTTACCACTCATTACTACTGTGCAATAATAACACTCTATATATAAATCTAAAAAATCTATCACTTTTCTTTCTTTTTATCATTGTGATAGCAGTGTTTTTTAATCAGTTAGTGAAATAAACCTTTGCAAAGATAGTATATCTTTTTGAATAATCCTAATTTTTTATCATAAAAATTTCATAAAATCATCTTATTTGTTAATATTTTTAAAATAGTAAAAAAGCAAAATCATTGAAAAACAATTATTTAAACTTAAATCTTCTAACAAATAAAATGAAAATTTAAAAGTCTTTTATTAATAATATAAATTGTATTTTGTTAAAATAGAAACTCTTACTATAATAGTTTTTTTTCATCAATCTCAGTTTTCTCATTTTTATATGTAAGAATACCTACAACTTTTTATCGTTATTTTTACAGCACATAGTATTCAAAAAAGCATAGTATCCAATTACAAAAAATATACCGAAGAAATTTATTCTATTTTTAAAATTAAAAATTTTACACAGCATTATGAGTATCAAGTAATCAAAAAAATGAGAATACCAATAAAGCTCTTTAATCTTATAATTAGAGAATCTTTCTCTGTGTCAATTTTAAAGCAAACTCCAGCAAACGAGCAATAATAAAAAAAAGAGGCTATAAATCACTATAACCTCTTTTCTTAGTAATATGAAACAAATTAAACACCTTCTTGTTCCTCAGCTGTAGCTTCTGCTTCTTGCGACTTTTGTAAGTTTTTAAGCTCTCGCAACTTGTTTTCCCAAGTTTTAAGATGCTCTTTTTGGTGGTTGATGTTGCGTACCACATCACGTACCAACGGATTCTTCTCATCTATCTTACCAAAATATGCTAAGTTGCGTTCCAGCTGCAGTATTTCAGTTTTAAGCTCATCTATACGGCGTTTCACAAATTGAACTTCTCTATCCAACGAATCTTCATTATCATCATTTATAAGTCGTTCCAATTTGTTGTTGTACTTTATAAGAGCAGCCTCTTGCTTATTGATGTCAAGCTTTTTGTAAAGCGCATCAATCACCTTGTTGAATTTTAGGTCGAGCGTTTTTGTATTGCCTGTTTTATCCAACTGGTTCCATTCGTCTTCAAAACGATGAATATCATTTAGGGCTTGTTCTTTATCCTCTACCAAGCGGTATGACTTCAAATTGTCTAAAAACTCTTTCTTTTGCTCAAATACGTTCAGCTCTTTGTTTTTAGAGTGTTTTATAGCCTCGCTATAGTTAGCAAAATAAGCATCACAAGCCTTTTTAAACTCTTTCCAAATTTTCTCAGTATTTCGCAAAGGAACGCTACCAATCTCCTTCCACTCTTTTTGGATATTTTTCATCAGCTCGGTAGTAGTTTCCCAATCTGTACTATTTTGGTGGTTCTTTGCAATCTCTACCAATGCCAACTTTTTAGCAAGGTTTTCTTGTTGTTCCTTTTTCAGCTCTTTATAAAACTGATTTTTCTTTTTGCTAAAAGTGCGTAATGCTACATTAAATGCTTTCCAAACCTCATCAGCTTGTTCCTGTGGCACCTTTCCTGCACTCAAAAAGGCAAAACGAAGCTCTTCTACCTCTTTTGAAAACTGCTTCCAATCGTTATGGTTAGTAGCCTCTTTTGCAATAACAGCTTCAATGCGTGCTATAATATCGCGTTTTTTCACTAAGTTTTGAGCGTACATTTCATCTAAGTTTTTGAGGTAGTACTGCCTTCTTTCGCGTATTTGTTTAGTAAGCTCACTAAAACGTTGCCATATAGGCTCACGATGCTCTTTATCTACAGGTCCTATTTCCTCTTTCCAAATGCGATGTAGCGTTTGTAATTCTCGAGAAGCATTTAAAGCATCTACCTCATCTTTCACGAGTGCTTCAGCGCGTTCTATAAGTTTGAGTTTTTCTTCTAAATTGCGTTTAAAATCAATATCACGCAAATCTTTACTCAAGTGAATAAAGTCATAAAACTTCTCTACGTGATGATGATAAGTACTCCACAAGTCGTCATAATCAGCCATAGCCACTTGCCCTGCATTGCGCCAGCGTTCTTGTAATTGCTGAAACTGCTTAAATGTACTTCCTATGTGCTCTTCAGTATTAATAAGTTGCTTAATTTCCTCTATTATTTCCTTGCGCTTTTCAAGGTTTTCCTTGTGCACTTTCTCCATTTCCTTATGGTGCTGGTGTCTCTTTTTGCGATAATCGTTATAAAGAGTATAAAATTCCTTATGAATAGGACTCTCATACGAAAATTCGTACTCCTCCCCTCCATCGGCTATATATTCTTCTTTTTTTTCTTCAAGAAGTGCTTCGTATTGCCTATCAAATGCTTCTTTGATAGCCTCTACCGTCTTCTTAATACTTTGTAGTTTATCTGTATGAAGTTTCTCTTTCAAGGTCTTGGTAAGCTCCTCAAGCGACATCGCTTCATAATTCACTGATAAAACATCTTCTACAGCATTTTCGTCTATGGGCAAAATGTTCTTTTCGTCTGTCATAACTAATATTTTAATACTACGGATTACTGAAAAACGCTACTAAATTACAACTTTATTTTAAAACTCCTACTGTTTTACAAATAATTTTTGCTATTTTTTTCTATTTAATATATTAATATTCTCATTATCAGTATATAACAAAAATAAGAAATAGCTTACTTTTTTGCTATTTCTCCTAAAATTTTTATCAAATTATCTACCTCTTCTGTAGTATTTTGTATTGAAAACGAAAAGCGTAAAGAGGGGTAACGCAAGCTCTCTGCTGGCAAAAAAGCCTGTAACACGTGCGACTCCCCTACACTGCCACTCTGGCAGGCACTCCCTTTAGAGCAAGCAACTCCTTTCAAATCCAACTCAAACAATAAGGTATCTTTTTTATTTTCCCAATTAGGAAAGCCCACATTTAGTATAGTATGGCTACTTTTTTCCTTGTCCTGACTATTCCCGTTGAAAACCACCTCTGGGAAGTGTTCTTTAAGTGCCGCAATAAAATACTGTTTCAGCTGCTGCAACTTCTCAGTATGAGATGCCCTATCCCGATAAGCCAATTTCAAAGCCTCCTGCATACCCACTATATTGTGTACTGCCTCTGTACCTGCGCGCAAACCTTTTTCTTGTTCGCCTCCATAAATCAAAGGGTGTAGTACGATACCTTTTCTGATAAAAGCAAAGCCCACCCCTTTAGGACCGTGAAATTTATGTGCCGATGCCGTAATAAAATCTACAGGCACTCCTCGCAAATCAATAGGCAAGTGTGCTACCGATTGTACCGTATCCGAATGAAAATAAGCACCGTACTTTTTGCAGAAAGCAGCCACTGTTGCCAATGGCAAAATATTGCCTATTTCATTATTCACGTGCATTAAGCTTACCAATACTTTTTGGTCAGCGTATTGTTGTAGTAAAGTTTCTAAATGTTGTAAGCACACATCGCCTTCTGCCGTAAGATGCACATACTCTATTTGTATGCCGTATTCTTTAGCCAGAGCCTCTACCGTGTGCAATACAGCGTGATGTTCTATAAGCGATGTGATTATTACGCGCACTCCTAAATCACGCACACAGCCACGCAGTATCAAATTATCTGCCTCACTGCCCCCCGAAGTAAATATAATTTCAGAAGACTGAGCACCAAGCTGCTGTGCTATTTGTTTGCGTGCTGTTTCTATCAAAGTACGGGTTTTCCTGCCCAAAGCATAGGTAGCTGAAGGATTGCCATAATTATCTGTAAGCACCTCTGTCATCTTTGCCACCACTTCACGGTGCAAAGCTGTGGTAGCTGCATTATCAAAATAGATATTCATAGCAATAGAAAAATTAAACTTTATAACTAATTGTTAGCTACTTTATTGGCTGCTGTGTTGTTATTAGAGTTAGGTGCTGCGTTATTACCGTTTTTCTTGTTATTGTTATTGCGGTAATTATTGTTTTTCTTATTTCTATTAGCGTTATTATTGTTTTTATTGGTATTGTTATTCCCTTTTTGAGCGTTTGATAACCAAAGCCCTAACAACAAGGCGATAGAAGCTACCAAAGTTACCCACCAATAATTGGCTGCTGCATTACTATTGAATAATGGTGCTACAAAAAGCCCTACAAATATGTATTTTGATACATCTAATAAAAATTCTGAAATCCTTTTTTTCATCTTTTATTTTTAAAATTTTCGGCAAAGATAGTAATTATTTATCAATTGGCAAACGGAAATAGCAAAGGTAATACAAAAACCATTACAATTCCCATAATTATTTGTAATGGTAATCCTACTTTCACATAATCCATAAAGGTATAACGCCCTGCCGACATCACTAAAGCATTAGGTGGTGTAGAAAAAGGAGATGCAAAACACATACTTGCCCCCACCGCTACTGCAAATAAAAAGGCTTGGGGCTGTAATCCTAATGTAACTGCTGTTTTTAAAGCAATAGGAGCTAACAATACTGCCGTAGCGGTGTTGCTGATAAACATCGTCATTAGCGAAGTGGTAAAATAAACTCCTGCCAAAAGCACATAAGGACTTTTATCACCCAAACTTTCTACCAAACCGTTGGATACCAATGCCGAGACTCCTGTTTTTTCTAATGCCAATGCCATTGGTAGCATTCCTGCAATTAGCACAATACTTTCCCAGTTTATCGTTTTGTATGCCGACTCTATATTGCGCAACGCTCCTGAAATAACCATTAGCAAGGAGGCAATCAATACTGCTGTTACGGGGGCAATAGGGATAAAATCGAACATCATTGCCAGCACCATTGCCAGCATTATAAGAGCAGCTATAGGGGCTTTATGTGTAAGGGTTACTTTAGAGGCTTCGGCAAGTGGTTGCCCTAATACTACCAGCTGACTGCGTTCGGCACTCAATTTTCCTATATGATCCCACGTACCTTGTACCAATAGTATATCACCCGAATGCATCTTCTCTTCTTTCAAATTTTGCAGTATATAGCCATCTTTACGCTGAATACCTAAAATATTAAGCCCATAATGCTCACGCAATTTACTATCTTTGATAGGTGTATTTACCAATTTAGACGCTGGCATTATCAATACTTCTGCAATACCTATATCGTGAAAATGAAGTTCATTAGGCATACGCTCTTCAGGGTGATGTGCTTCTAAAAAGCTAAAACCATTCTCAGCGTTCATTTGTTCTATAAACTCAAAACCTCCGCTTAGGTAAAGTATATCACCCTCATTCACTATTGTTTGGGCACTCACCACCTCTTGGCTACCCGTTTTAAAAAACGGATTGTTGGAAGTTGCTTTTCGCCTGATTTCTAATACCGATACTTTATAGCGTTGTGAGAGGTTCAGCTCTTTTAGACTTTTACCCACTGCAGCCGATTGTTCGGTTACCAATACCCTGTACAAGTTTTTAGACAGCTGATACTCGCCTACCAAGTCGTTTAAAGTTTTCCCCCCCTTGTTCTTGTCAGTTTTATTATCTCCTTTTTTGTTCAAGAACCAACCGCTTACGGGTATCAATACCAAAAGTCCTACCAGCAAACATACCAATCCTACAGGCGTGAATGAGAAAAAAGACAGTTTTTCATAGCCTGCTTTCACCATTTCACCTTCAATTACTAAATTGGGAGGCGTACCTATGAGGGTCATCATTCCCCCCATACTGCTAGCAAAAGCCATAGGCATCAGCAGGCGACTACTATTGATGTTGCCACTCATTGCCATACTCACTACTATAGGCATCATCAGGGCTACAGTACCCGTATTGCTCACAAAAGCACCTATAAATGAGGTTACCAACATCACCAATACCAACAGTTTTACTTCGCTATCACCTGCCAGCTTTAGTATTTTGCTGCTTATCATTTTAGCCAAGCCTGTTTGGAAAATAGCCCCTCCCACCACAAAAAGTCCTATCATCATTACTACCACTTTATCCGAGAATCCAGATAGAGCTTCTTCAGGAGTCAGTATTCCAAAGAGCACCAGCAAGACCAAAGCGCACATTGCTACCAAGTCGGAACGTACTTTTCCACTCATAAACAGCAATGACGATACCAATAATATAATCAGGGTTATATACATAATTTGCTAATTTCCAAATTTACTAATTTGCTAATTTCCAAATTTGCTAATTTGCTAATTACCTAATTGTTTTGACTTGACAAATTAACCGAATAGTTTCCTTCCTCAAAGACTACCGATATATGCTCTTGTAACGAAGTAGAAAGTGAAATTCCCTTAAAGTCAGCTTTAATAGGATAACGCTTGTGGTTTCTATTCACCAACACAGCTGTAGTAAGTTTCTTCAAAGGTACTTCCAAAAAGTGTTTTACTCCATAAATAAGTGTAAGTCCTGAGTTTAGCACATCATCTACCACTATTACCGCCTTATGAGTATAATGTTCGGCAGCTACTGTAGTAGTAATGCCTTGCAAAGGGTTCTTCTTATCCATTACCACCTTGCAAAGAGTAACTTTCAGTGAGCAGATTGCTGCTAAGGCTTCTGCCAGCTTTTCAGCCAACACAAAGCCATTACCATTGATACCTGCCAGCACAATTTCCTCTTCATCTAAGTGATTTTCATATATTTGATAAGCTATACGCCTTATTTTATGCTGAATATCTGTGTGATTTAATATTTGTGTCATAAAGCACTTCTTTTTTTATTTTTATATTTAAAGTAATACGCCAGCATTTTGTAATAAAGTTTAGCAGCCAAAAAGGCTGTAGGTTTAGCCTGAGCACTATCCATTAGCTCAACGATATCAAAAGCTACCACATTGCACTTTTTAAACACCTTTCGCAATAGTTTTAGGGTGGGATACCATTGCAATCCACCTGGTTCTGGGGTACCTGTTGAAGGGGCTATAGCGGGGTCAAAAGCATCTAAATCAATAGTGATATACACATTGCCTGATACTTTTTCAAGCACATCATCTATCCATCCTGCAGGGTTTTTAGCAATTTCGTGAGCAAAGAACACACGCCCTTTTGGCAAATATTGTTTTTCTTCAGCATCCATAGAGCGAATACCTACTTGCACCAATTTGTGTTTTTGGTTAGCCTCAAACACTGCACAAGCGTGGTTGGAGGTAGAACCGTGATATTCGGGGCGCAAATCAGTATGTGCGTCCAACTGCAGTACGGTAAGTTTTTCGTATTTCTCACCCACAGCTCGTATAGAGCCTATAGAAACTGAGTGTTCACCACCAAAAAGCGTGAATAGTTTATCTTCGTGTTGTAGTAGTTCTTTAGTTTTTTGGTAAACAGCTTCGGTCATAGCCTCTGGCGAACTATTTTCACTCACTTCGCCTGCCATATACACCCCATTGAGGTAAGGCTCACTATCGGTTTCGATGTCGTAAAGTTCCATATTTTCAGAAGCGTCTAAAAACAATTCAGGACCTTTATCAGCTCCCTTACCCCAAGTGGAAGTACCATCATAAGGTACTGTTACAAGCATTACTTTTGCATTTTCTAAAGTAGCATTCTCTTCGAGAATACCCGCATAAGTTCTTTTCATTTTTGTTGTTGTTAAATTTTTGGCAAAGATAATAAAAAAATCCTAAGTTATGAAACTTAGGATTTTTTTAACGCACAACACTACTAAGATTATAGGTTTATCGCAATCGGTCTGCTGATTTTACAAGTCTTTCGTCCCGTAAGATAGCCTTATTAGCTAAAAACAAGAAAACGATAGAAAGCACAGGTACAAAGAGCCCAACACCTTTCTCAGAAACAAGTTCTCCAGATGAATTTAGCATACGATATACAAATACCCCTAATAAAGTAACATTTATAAGTATGTTCAGCCAATTCAACAATAGCTGAAAACGTCTTTTTTTGTATTTTAAAATTGTATAGATTGCCAATATAGCTGAAGCTGCAAATAGCAACAATTTAAGCCACTCTACATCTAAAAAGAATGTGAGTATGCTTACTACAGCTACCAATAGCAAATAAACAGTTTGTATTCTTTGGATCATCGTTCTTAATATTGAATGTGCAAATGTACTATTTTTTTTTATTTCTCCAAAAAAATTATTTTAGTTTATCAAAGCCGTTCCCATAAACTCCCATAACATTGGTTTTGGTTACAAAAGCGGAAGGGTCTATACTGCGTACTAGCCTAAAGATAGAAGTAGCCTCTGTACGCCTTGCTATTACTATCACTATTTTTTGTGATGATTTGGAGTACCAGCCTATCCCGTCTATCACTGTACAGCCTCGCTTCAGTTCGGTATTGATATGAGTTGCAATCTCGTCATAATGCTTTGAGAAAATAAATAACTGCACCGACTGGCGCGCACCATTAATCACAATTTCCACCATTTGCCACATCAGCGGTAGCAAGATAAGTCCGTAGATTGTTTTTTCGAGTGTATCTTCTTTATGTTCTAAAATAAAATATGAAGAAATCACTATACATACATCTACTACCAAAAGAATACGTGCTATACTGATACTATAATATTTAGTAACCACAAAACCAATAATATCCGTACCCCCTGTGCTACCATTGGCAGAATACACGAGCCCTAAACCTGTACCGCACAACAATCCGCCCATAATCACGTTTAGAAAGTCGCCGCTCAATGGAGGGTGTTCCGCAAAATAAGGTGTTAAATACAATTGTCCTACCCAAAGAAAAGCCGATAAAATAGAAATAGACACGAGGGTGCGGTACGTAAATTGTCTGCTTACCGCTTTTAGTCCTATCAGCAACAATATAATATTGATAATCCAATACGAAAGAGCTAATTTTATTCCCAATTTATAGTTAATCATCAAGCAGACCCCTGCCAAGCCGCCTGTTACTATTTTTGAAGGCACCAAAAATCCTGTTACCCCTAAGGCGTAAGCCACCAAACCTATAAAGATGGTTAAATAATCACGAAGGTAAAAAGATTTTAGGTATTTGATAGTTCGGTTATCACTAATTGCCATAACTTTTTTTGTTGAATATTTTTATTGTTTCAGGCTGCAAAGGTAATATTTTTAATTAACCTTGCAAACTTTCTTTGATACGAGCAATAGCTTTTCGCAATTCTTCTTCCGAAGCTGCATAGGAAAGTCTAATGCATTTAGGGTCGCCAAAAGCTTCTCCTGTAACGGTAGCTACCCCTGCTTCTTCAAGCAAATACAGTGAAAAATCGGAGGCATTATTGATAGTGCGCCCACGTAATGTTTTCCCAAAGAACGAAGATACATCCGGGAAAACATAGAATGCTCCTTCGGGTACATTTAGTTTGAGTCCTTTTATTTCGCCCAAGAGTTGCAACACTAAATTACGGCGTTTTAAAAACTCATCTATCATATACTGTATTTTGCTTTTAGGAGCACGAAGTGCCACGATAGAGGCGCGTTGAGCAATGGCATTGGTACCGCTGGTTACCTGTCCTTGCACTTTGTTGCAAGCTTTGGCAATCCATTCAGGAGCAGCCAAATAGCCTATACGCCAACCCGTCATAGCAAATGCTTTTGAGAGTCCGTTTACGGTAATTGTACGGTCGTATAAGCCGTCTATTTCAGCCATACTTGTATAGTTGCCTGTAAAGTTGATATACTCATAAATCTCATCTGATAAAATAAAGATATTAGGGTATTTGCGTAACACTACAGCGAGGGCTTCCAACTCTTCTTTGCTATATACTGAGCCACTAGGGTTATTGGGTGAGTTGAACCATACCATTTTGGTTTTAGGAGTAATTGCTTTTTCTAACTGAGCAGGTGTAATTTTAAAGTCGTTTTCTATAGTAGTAGGCACTTCAATAGGTATGCCTCCTGCCATTTTGGCTATTTCTTTATAGCTTACCCAATAAGGGGCAGGGAATACCACCTCATCACCAGGATTTATCATAGCCAGAGCGACATTTGCCAAGCACTGTTTAGCCCCTGTAGAGACTACTATTTGCGAAGGCTTGTAGTGCAAGTGGTTATCGCGCAATAGTTTTTCGCAAATAGCCTCGCGCAGTTCTAAATACCCATCTACAGGCGTGTATTTGCTATAATTTTGGTGTATAGCCTCTACAGCTGCCTCTTTGATAAAATCGGGGATATTAAAATCGGGCTCACCTAAGCTCAAGCCTATAATATCTTTGCCTTGCGCTTTAAGTTCGCGTGTTTTGGCTGCCATAGCAAGGGTTGCTGAAGCTTCCATTGCATTGATACGTTCCGATAAAAATTCTTTCATATTAACAGTGCTATTAATTTAGTTCTAAAGTAGTTATTACAGGCAGATGGTCGGAGGGATAGAGACCATCAATGCGTGTAGTTATAATTTGATAGTTGCGTACTTTTATTTTTTTGCTTACAAAGATAAAGTCGATATGCCCACGCAGGGGTTCGTCAGTTTTAAACTGGTTGAAAGTGCCCATTGCAGGGGTAGCGTTGGTGGGTGATAGCTGGGTATCATAAAGTTGGCTTGCTATTTTTTGTACAGCGACATCTTCAGTAGGCAGGTTGAAATCCCCCATTAGAATTACTTTTCCTTTTTTGGCTATTTGTTTTATTTTTTGCAAAACCAAGTCTGCACTGCGTTGTTGTGCTTCACGCCCTTCGTGGTCGAAATGGAGGTTGAACACCCAAAAGACTGTACGCTGGTCTTGCAGTTTGACCCAAGAACAAATACGATTGCAGCAAGTAGCGTCCCAACCCTTTGAAGGAACATCGGGGGTTTGTGAAAGCCAAAAATTACCGCTTTCTAATAGCTTGAAACGTTCTTTTTTGAAAAAGATAGCAGCGTGTTCGCCTGCTTTTTTGCCGTCATCACGCCCCACTCCTTCACGTTGGTAATTAGGAAAGTGCTGTTCTAAGGCTTCTACTTGGTGTACTAAAGCCTCTTGTACCCCAAAAATATCGGGGTTATTGTCGTTTATCACGGTAAAAACCTTCTCTTTGCGATTGCCGTCCGTCCAAGCATTTACTCCATCGGAAGGATTATCATAGCGGATGTTGTAGGTCATTACCTTTAGTGTTTGTGCTGTACTAGCCAAGGGCAATGCTGCTAAAATCAATAATAAAAACTTCATAATATAAAATGTTCATCAATGTTATTTGGTATTGTAAGCCTTGCTAAAGCATTCTATAAATAGGGTAAATAGGTTTAGGACTATAAAGGCTGTCCTCTTCAGGAGGGGTAAGGATATTGTCAAAAAAGTTCCAATTAAAGAACGAATCGGGGGCTTCGGGTTCTAAAACTTCTAAGAGGTACTTTGCGGCAGGTTGCGATAGAGGAACTTGATAGTCGCCTTTGTACAATTGTACTCGGGTAGTATCCGCAATTACGTGAGTATCGTAGTGCCAATAATGTCCTTCTACGGGTGAAGAGAGTGTTTTGAAACTCTCTATTTTATAGCGCACTACGCTCATCAGCGTATCCTTATCTATCATTGTCATTTGCACGTTGTTAGCCTTGAGCCTATCTATTACTTTTTGGAAGACTTTAGGCACTATATAGTATTGTGGTATGGTAATACTTTTGGTAGGCTTATAGCGGTTGTAAAATGCTACTTCTTGTACTAGAGGCTTTTGATGATTCAAATGTACTACCTCAGTAATTGTATCAATTTCGTAGGTATAGAAAGGCAAATTGACACATTGGGTACTATCAATAGCCCAAGAGAATGCGTAATTTTTTTGAGCTTCGTTGCTTTCTTTTTGTTTTATTTTGAGTTGTTTGATATAGGCATAATCTCTATCGGCTACCTCTACAATTGTTTTCATCATTTCGTAATTGGCTTCTACTCGTTGCCTATAGGGTTTCTTTACGTGAGTATTGATACGGATACCCATACAATCATATAGAGTAGCATAATCAATCGCTTGGGCAGGAGAATGAGGCGTTTCTTCGGGAAAAATACGCCAAAAGGGAGGTGTTATAGTATCATTCATCAAAATACGTTTCGGCTTGAATGATTTCTGAGCTATTTTTTGTTCATTTTTACCACTTAGGAGGTCTTTTTGTCGTTTTAATAATGAATCAGCTATTTTTTGGAAGTCTTCTTGTCGTTTTAGTAGGGAATCAGATACTTTAGTGAGTAGTTGTTCGCGTAAATAAGTACCTAAATAATTACCTAACTTATCGGTTTGTGAGGTAGTGTAGGTAAGCACATACTGATAGTCGGCAGCTGTGTAGTGAGTGTAATTATCTATAAAGACATCGGGGTGCACCATTTGGAATATTTTGGCAAAGGAAAGCGCGTTTTGGGTATCGTTTTTGATTACATCGAGATTCAAATCATAGTTCGTAATTGTTTTACGATAGTTTTTGCCTTGTAGTGCCCCTATGTTGTAGACAGGGATTGCTACAACTATCACATTTTCGGAGAGTTTTATTTCGTTTTGAGCTAAGTTACGGAATAGTAGCATTGTAGCATCAACTCCATCGGTATCATTGCCATAAGTAGCGTTATTGATAAAAACGATGGTACGTTCTTCTTGATATTTATTGAGATTGAACTCGGCATCGGGGCTGTAGATTACTAAATGCAGTGGTACGCCGCTATCGGTTTGTTCTACAGTGCGGAGAGAGATAGTGCTAAATTCGCTAGATAGACGCTTATAGAAATCTATTACCTCATCATAGGTAGCGCTTTTAGTACCTTCGGAACGTTCAAAAGGAGTTTGAAAGTCTTTACTACCAAAGTAGAAAGGGGTATCGCAACCTACAATAAGGGATAGTACTAAAGATAGAAAGAGTATTTTTTTCATCATATCAAGCTTTTTTGAGTATTACACATTGTAAAAAGATTAAACTAAAGCTATAATATTTATCAATAAAACACTGGTTATCAAATTGCTAATTATTTATTAGCTTATTGTCACCTTATTTTGTTTTTCTATTGGAAAATTCATCGGCAAAGGTAACCTTTTTTTGTGCAAATAACAAATGTTTTTTGTTAATTTTTAGTGAGTTCGGCAAATATTTGTTCTAAATCTTTGTGTTTGTGGTTTATCTGTAGTATTTTAAGTCCGTTTTCTTTGGCAAAATCAAACACTGCGGGGCGCATATCGTTATGGGTATCAAATTGCAGCTGGTAGAAAAAGTCATATACATTGCTGACAGCAACTACAGAGGGCAATTGGCGCAATAGGCGTTCTTCTACTCTGTAATCAAAAGCTACCTCTATGATTTGTTGGTTGCCTTGCAGCTCGGTCATATTTTTATCGAGGACAATATTGCCTTTATGCAATACTATAACACGGCTGGCAACGGCTTGTATTTCTTGCATAATATGCGATGAGAGCAATACAGTTTTGTGTTTTCCGAGTTCTTTTACAATATTTCTTATTTCTACTAACTGATTAGGATCCAGACCTGTAGTGGGTTCATCTAAAATTAATACTTTAGGGTCGTGAATAAGTGCTGAAGCCAACCCCACCCGTTGGCGATAGCCTTTGGATAGTGCTTCTATTTTTTTATTACTTTCGGGTAACAAACCTGTGAGGGCGATAACCTCCTCTACCCTATTGCGTGGCACTGCGGGGTATAAATTGGCAGTAAATTGCAGGTATTCACGCACATACATTTCGGTGTACAGGGGATTGTGTTCGGGCAAATAGCCTATAGTGCGTTGTGCTTTTATGGGGTTTTTAATTATATCTATCCCATCAATAGTAATAGAGCCTTCGGTGGGGGTGAGTGCACCTGTGAGCATCTTCATAGTGGTAGTTTTTCCTGCGCCATTTGGACCTAAAAATCCTGTTATTTCTCCGTTATGGAGCTGAAAATCAATGTGATTAACGGCTGTTTGCTGGTTATATACTTTTGTGAGATTATGTACTGTTATCATATTGTACTTGTTTTTTCAGCGTACAAAAGTAGTTCTTTTTTTTGAAATACGGAAATTAGGGATTAGGACTTTAATCCAAATGCACAAAATTAGAAGGAGATTAAGGTGCTGCAGCTCATCCTTCGTCACATACTCGGCTGCGCCAG
>NZ_KB291317.1:0-60375 GCF_000318275.2 Capnocytophaga sp. oral taxon 332 str. F0381 | reverse complement strand
GAATTTTGAATTCTGAATTTTGAATTGGGGGGGTAAAAAAACTTTAGCAAACTTTCAGAGTTTGCCAAAGTGTATGGCACACAGGCAATCGAGGAATGGGAGGGTGGATTTGGTGGTATGTGTTAATTTTTTTTTTTGCTATTTGAAAAAAGTTTTATATTTTTGCACGTTGAAAGCAAACTAAATTACTCGTGAATAAGAACTATTTCAAACAAGCTCTCTTTATTGCTCTGTTGGCTACAGCTATTTTTATGGCTTTTAAAGCTTTTTTGCCCAACCGTATTTTTCCTGAAAATAAACATACGGGTAGCAATATTGTAGCCGATAGCTTGATGATTGAGGCTATGGCGGGTAATGAAATAGACAAGGTTTTGGGTGAGGCTGCTGATTCGCTAGCTACAGCTAAAAAATTGCATACAACTGAACAGTATTTGTTTGGCTTTTTTAAAAAGTTGAAACAATTGGAAACTAGTCATCAGGGGCATATTCGCATTGGTTATTACGGTGATTCGATGACTGATGGTGATTTGATAGTGCAGGACTTGCGGTTGCTTTTTCAGAATGCTTTTGGAGGTGAAGGTATTGGTTTTTTACCCATAGCCTCGGAGTCAGCAAAATCACGGGCGAGTGTGTGGCATAGTTATTCAAATACTTGGCGAACACAATCGTATGTGAATGTAAAGAAACCAAGTCGCCCGTTTGGGGTGAGTGGGCAGGTGTTCTTTGTGCAAAGCAATAATAGCTGGTTGCAATATAAGGCATCTAATCAGCCGCATATCAGTATGTTATATGCTCCGCAGTTGTATTACGGGCGTTCGTTGAACAAAGAAGCTAAGGTAGAAATTGTATATAACGACACTGTGAAGGTGGTGAAACCGCTAAATGCGGATAAACCGCTAAATGTGTTGCCGCTAACTGATGGGCTTACTACTAAGGGTGTAAAGATGACTTTCTATCAGGCAGATAGTATTCCTTTTTACGGTGTTAGTTCGGGGCAAAACCAAGGGGTGTATGTAGATAATTTTTCGAGCAGGGGTAATTCGGGCTTACCTATTACGCTTTTTAGTCCTGAACTGATGAATCGGTTTGATAGTGCGTTGGGCGGTTATGACCTTATAGTGCTTCACTTTGGAGCTAATGTGCTGAACTATGGTTCGTTGGATTATTCTTTTTACAAAAAAGGTATGACGAAGGTAGTAAATCAAATAAGGGCTTGTTTTCCGAATGCTTCGGTACTTATCATCTCGACAGCTGATAAATCGAGTAAAATAGATGGGGTGATGAAAACCAATAGGGCTGTAGTTCCTTTGGCTAAAGCACAAGAGGCTTTTGCTAAAGACACAAAGTGTGGGTTTATCAACTTATATGAGCTAATGGGGGGCGAGGGTAGTATGAAAGAATGGGTAGAGGCTACTCCTTCGCTTGCGAGCAAGGATTACACGCACTTCAATGCTAAAGGGGCTAAAAAGGTGGCTCACTTACTTTACAACAAACTGATGGAGGAGTATCACACCCAATATCAGAAAAACAACAAATAAAAGTCCGCTTGTAATAATAAAGAAAATAACAAAACAACTAATGAAAATAAATGTATTAAAGAAACTTTTAGCTTTAGGGGTATTTACTATGACGGTAGGAGCTTACTTGAGTGTAAATTACTCTACAGCTATCAACTTGGCTAATGCAAAACCGCATAATGACCCTATAAAGGCTGCGAATAAGGATGCACTGGCTGAAGCAGCAAACAACGACAGAGACGAAGAGGATAACCCTGCGCCTGAGGCTTTTGATAACTTGTACAATCCTACAGCTCTGAATCCTTTTTTTGAGAAACTGATGAGCTTGGATACATTTCACGATAGGAAAATAAACATCGTACATATAGGGGATTCGCACATACAGGCTGATGTGATGACAAACCTTGTACGCAACAAGCTGCAAGAGAACTTTGGCAATGCTGGGCTGGGGTTGGTATTCCCATATTCGCTACTAAAGACTAACGGAGGTAGGAATGTGTCATTCTCATCAAATATTATTTGGAATGGGGAGAAAACTTCACCACAAACGGGTATTACGGGGTATGCGCTATCGACCAATAAGAAGAATTTTGTGATTGAACTGAACTTGAAGAATAAAGAATACGCTTTTAATACTGTGAAGATTATCACTCCTGATAACCAGCGGCTATTTGAACTGGCTACTAATGTAGGGAAAGTTACGCCTTTGAAGCATTCTACAGCTAAGAGCATCACTCACAAAGTAAGCAAGGGAGAAACGCTATACAGCATTTCGCGAAAGTACCATTCTACTGTAGAACAATTGAAGAAACTTAACCATTTGCAATCGGGGGGAATACGTGTAGGACAGGTGCTAAAAGTGGGTACTAAAGCAGCAGAAAACAATGTAGCTACTAAAGTGGATATGAGTAATGCTACGATATTGGACGGCAATACATTGTATAACTACTATATGTATGACAACTTAGACAGCTCGGAAAAGATTTACTTAACCCCCAATAACGAAAGTGATGCTTTTACGCTTGACGGGATAGTATTGGAAAATAAGAACAATGGCATCATCTATCACACTATAGGGGTGAATGGGGCTCATTTTTCGGACTACAACAAGTCTGCTCGTTTTTTTGAACAAATAAAGGCTTTAGAGCCAGACTTATTGATTATTTCGCTGGGGACTAATGAAACCTTTGGGCGTATGACCGCTGAGCGTTATAATACACAAGTAGCAAAATTTATAGCTGAAGTACGTGCTCATTACGGCAATTGCCCAATACTCTTTACGACTCCACCTCCTTCGCTATATAAGCGCAAGAACCCTAATCCGCTATGTGGGGAATATGCTGATGCTCTTATAGGCAAATCGGTACGAGGGAACTACAGCGTATTTGATTTATATCGCGCATTGGGCGGTAGCGAGGCAATGGATCACTTTATAGACGATCACTTAATTGCCAATGACCGAGTGCATTACACTCGCTCAGGCTATTTGGTGCAAGGCGACTTGTTTTACAACGCATTTATCAGTAACTACTTACTTTACAAAAAACAGTCTAAACTACCTTTAAAACCTTATCTGAATTGAACACAGCAGCCATTGCCACAGAGTGGTGGGAATACTTTAACGGACTTACATATCAGCAAATAACCGATTGGTTTACTTATCATAAAAACAACCCATTATTATTCAGTAGTGGGTTATTTTTAGGGCTTTTTTTAGTTTTTTATGCGGTATATATCGTTACGCGCAAACATTCGCATTTTCGTACGGTGTACGTAACGCTATTTTCACTGTTTTTTTACTATAAAGCTGGAGGTAATTACTTTGTACTTTTGATACTATCTTCGCTAATGGATTATTATTTTGCTGGCGAAATACACAAAAGTGAAAACCCTGCAAGGCGGAAGCTGTTCTTAGCCATTAGTATGGTTACGAACCTTGGGTTGTTGGGATATTTTAAATATACCAACTTCTTGATTGATAGCTTTAATGCTATACTGAGTAGCAACTTTGCCTTACAGGATATATTCCTACCTGTAGGAATTTCATTCTATACTTTCCAGACAATGAGCTACACAATTGATGTGTATAGACGTGAGATAACTCCTGCAAAAAGTTTCTTGGATTTTACATTTTTTGTGTGCTTTTTTCCTCAATTGGTAGCAGGGCCTATAGTGCGTGCTAAAGATTTTATTCCGCAGATATACAAGAAAATAAGCCTAACAAAAGAAGAAACCTCTTTAGCTTTATTTCTAATTATAGGCGGTTTGCTAAAGAAGGCGGTGATTTCGGACTATATTTCACTAAACTTTGTGGATAGAGTGTTTGAAGCTCCTAATAATTATAGCGCTATTGAGAACTTATTGGCGGTATACGGCTATACATTACAGATATATTGTGATTTTTCAGGGTATTCGGATATGGCAATAGGGCTTGCTTTGCTAATGGGTTTTACGCTACCTACGAACTTTCGTACTCCTTACCAATCGCAAAATATCACTGAATTTTGGCGTAGGTGGCATATTTCACTATCTACGTGGCTAAAAGATTATTTATATTTTTCGGTGGGAGGTAACCGAAAAGGTACTTTCTGGGGGTACTTTTTCCCTACTATATTTTTTATAGCAAGCTTTATTTGGGCTTTTAGGATGCTGCCTACCAATAATTTGCCTCTATATATTGTAACGGGAGCATTTTTGTTATTTGCAATAGCTATAATAGTAGCAAAAGACCGAAAAAAAGCTGTGCGAAGCCATTTCAACCAAATGACAACAATGTTGCTGGGGGGCTTATGGCACGGCGCTAACTTGCGATTTATTATATGGGGTGCGCTGCACGGCTTGGCACTTGCCATACACAAAACATTTACCGAATATTTTGGTAAAAAAGACAACAAAAAAACAACTTTATGGCAGCGCTGTAGCAGTGCCTTTTTTGTCCTGCTTACGTTTCATTTTGTGGCTTTTTGCTGGATATTTTTCCGAGCAAAAGATTTTGACATTGCTCTTACCATTATGAATAATATTAGTGAGCTTAGTTGGGATTTTGAAAAGTGGAAAGCTATTGTATTAGGATATGAAAACGTTTGCCTACTAATGGCAATAGGCTATATATGGCACTTTTTCCCTGCTAATATGAACGAACAGCTTAAGAACTTGTTTAACAGTATGCCTATTACCTTTAAAGCTGTGATTATAGCGCTTGTATTTTGGGTAGTATATGCTACTGCCAGCAGTGATGCACAGCCTTTTATTTATTTTCAGTTTTAAATGAAACTTATCACACTCTCCTCTACCGACTCTACCAATCGTTACTTGAAGGACTTGGTGCACAGCGGTGCGTTGTTGCCAAATTTTTTGACGGTATTTACCCCCATACAAACGGCAGGTGTAGGGCAATATGGTGCTAAATGGCAAAGTGCCCCTCATATGAACCTAACTTTCAGCACTCTCTTTACGCCTGAAAACTTGATGATTGAACGCGGATTTGTATTGAATATGTTAGTACCCATAGCCGTAGTAAAAGCTCTAAAAACTTTGGGAATTGCTGAGGAAATAAACATAAAATGGCCTAATGATATTGTAATAACACGGAAGAAAATAGGGGGTATTTTGATAGAAAATATAGTGCAAGGGCAACAGATTATAAAGAGTGTAATAGGAATAGGGCTGAATGTAAATCAAACTAATTTTGAAGGCTTACCCAAAGCATCGTCATTGGCAAAAATTACAGGACACACCCTAGAAGTAAAAAAAGTATTGGAAGAAGTAATGTGCGCCTTGGAAGAAACTTTACTACAGCCAATGGATTTTGAGCAAGTGTATCCTGAATATGAGGCATTGCTATTTGGGCTGGGAAAAGTGGCTACCTTTCGTTTGCCTGAAGGAGAAATCTTTATGGGAATCATTAAAGGCGTAGCTGCCAATGGCAGGCTAATAATAGCTACCGAAAGTGGAGAGAAAGCATTCCGACTAAAAGAAGTAGAAATGCTGTACTAATACGCTATTGCCTATTGACTAATTAATAGTGTCATATTCAATAATAAACACTTCTTCGTCATCGTGTTTTAGATAATAGGCTTCGCGTCCTAATTTTTCTTTACCTTCTTCAGTATAAAGCTCCTCCAATTGTTTTCTATCTACTTCAATCTCCTTTTGTAAGAATTGTTTTTGCTTGTTTAGCTTCTCAATCTCTTTATCGTATTCGTGATGCGCAAGAAATGAGCCAGAGCCTATAAAAATCATAATAATCATAAAAAAGAAGAGCACCGTAAGATATAAACGGTAACCATATAAGAGCGATTTGAGAAAATCTATAGTCTTTCTTTTCATTTTTGATACACTCGGTTATGAACAATCGTTTTAATAATATCAATCGCAACTGTATTGTAGCGATTATTAGGGATTATAATATCGGCAAACTCCTTCATAGGTTCAATAAACTGCATATGCATAGGCTTAAGCGTGTTTTGATAACGATTGAGCACCTCTTCTACATCACGACCTCGCTCGGTAATATCACGCTTGATGCGGCGAATTAGACGTTCGTCAGAATCGGCGTGAACAAATATTTTGATATTGAACAAATCGCGAATATCAGGGTGAGAAAAAATAAGTATCCCCTCAACAATCACCACATTAGTAGGCTTGACCAGCACAGTTTCTTTGGTACGATTGTGCTCTACAAATGAATAAGTAGGAGTATCAATAGTTTTTCCTGCTTTTAGTGCAAGAAGATGCTCTTTAAGAAGATCAAAATCAATAGAATTAGGATGGTCAAAATTTATTTGTGTACGCTGTTCAAAGGTAAGATGCGAAAGATCTTTATAATACGAATCCTGTGAAATAACTGTAACATCTTCAGCAGAAAGTTCATTAACAATCTGATTTACAACTGTAGTTTTACCACAGCCTGTACCCCCTGTAATTCCTATAATAAGCATTTTATTCTGAGTTATGAATTTTGAATTATAATCTGGGTGCAAAGATACAAAATAATGTTTAATGTTCAATGTTTTATCTACCACATACGATACCTTGCCAATTCTTTATTTTCAACAAAGGAAAGTAGGCGAGCAGGCTGGAAAATAAATTTGGCTATTCAAAATAAAATTCTTACATTTGTGCCATAATTAAAAAATAAACTAATATGAAAAAAGTAATGATTACTGTTGCCTTGGCAATAGCTTGCTGGGGTGGCGCACAAGCTCAAAAAATTAACCTTACCAAGGCTGCAAGTGCTGCAGTAAAAGGAGCTAAAGCACTTACTTTTAGCAACGAAGATGCTATAAAGCTCTCTAAAGAATCTGTAGAATGGATGGATGCTCACAACCCTGTTACGGACAGCAAAAATGCTTATACTAAAAGGCTTAACCGCCTATTTGGCAAACACAAAAGCGAAGACGGGCTTACCCTAAACTACAAAGTATATAACGTGGTAGATATCAATGCTTTTGCTTGTGCCGATGGCAGTGTGCGTGTGTTCTCGTCATTGATGGATTTGATGACTGATGATGAACTATTGGCTATCATTGGGCACGAAATAGGACACGTGAAAAACGAAGACACTAAAGATGCTATTAAAGCAGCCTACACCCGTGCAGCACTGCAAGAAGCAGGTGCAGCCGCTTCGGAAAGCGTACGAAAACTCAGCGATACCGAACTTGGAGAAATGGCTGAAGGTATATTGGGAGCTTCACACAGCAAAAAACAAGAATCACAAGCCGATGAATACGCTTATAACTTTATGAAAAAACACGGTTATGACGTAGTTGCAGTTTATACTGCCTTCAAAAAGTTGGCATTACTTTCAAAGGGAGATACACAAAGCAAATTTCAAAAGATGATGAGCTCACACCCTGATAGCGAAAAACGTGCTGAAGCTGCTAAAAAACGCGCTATCAAAGACGGGCTTTGGAAAGACCCAGGAGAAGTAACACTGCCCAAAACTCCTATAAAATAACCCTTTTATCACCAATACTTGAGGGAGTCTGAAAAGTTTTAATGCTAAAAGTATTTGATTATCAGTTCTATAATTATTAACATCCCCCCTACCCCCTTTGAAGGGGGAAGTGGCGCATTTGTACTATTAAAGACTCTTTGGACTGCCTCAAGTTTTTGGATTGTCATACTACAAGCCTTGGTAAAAATTGATTATTAATTATAAAATTCCTATAACCATAACCATCAGTAACATTGAGAAAAAAACAAAATACACTGAAAAAAACAAGAAGAAAACCCACCACATACCATACTCCTAAAAAAAAGAAATTATCGGCAGTACTGAAGTATTTGCTGCTATTTTTTGTATTGCTAATAGCACTCTTAATGGCTGGCACATTCTACTTGCGAGCTTATTATCCTACTTATTACCAAAAAATACTCAACAAACTTTTTTATAGCAAAACTAATACTCTATACGAAAACGAACGCATTGCCCGTATCATTACCTTGCACAGTGATAAAATATTTGGGATAGACCTCTCCCACTACCAAGAACGTGATGAAATACAATGGGATAGCCTTTATATTACAGATAAAAGGGCTAAATACCCTTTGCAATTTGCTGTTTTTAGAGCTACAATGGGCAACCAAACTACTGATAAAAACTTTGCTCATTTTTGGGTAGAAGCCAAAAAACACAACTTGATACGCGGTGCCTACCACTACTACCGCCCCGATGAAGACCCTGTAAAACAAGCTAATTCGTATATCAATAACGCTCCATTAGAAAAGGGTGATTTGCTTCCTATCATTGATGTAGAGCAATTGCCTAAAGAAAAATCGGTAGTACAATTTTTAAAAGATATACAAACTTGGCTGGACTTGGTAGAAAAACATTTTCAGCGAAAACCGATTCTTTACACTTATATCAATTTTTACGAAGAACATTTGTACTCAATGTTTGGAGACTATCCTCTGTGGGTAGCCAATTACAATAATGTAGCTATCCCTACTCACGTTTTTAAATGGCAATTTTGGCAATTTACCGAAAATGGTATTACCCCAGGTGCTAAAGTGAAAATAGATTTCAACGTATTTAATGGAGATAAGGAAAAACTTAAAACCTTCTTAATCAAATAAAAAGATGACAAAAAAAGACTTGCGGAAAATTTATATGCAAAAGCGCAGCACTCTTACCCCAGAAGAACGTGCCGCTATGAGCCAAAAAATAACCGATGAACTCATAGCTATGGAAGCTCTTTGGCAATTTAAAACTTTTCATATATTCCTAACTATAAAAAAACTAAACGAGATAGATACCGCCCCCCTAATAGCCTTTATGCAGAAGAAAAACAGGCAAATAGTGGTACCACGAATGAACCCTCAAACTAAAAACATAGATTCGGTACTGCTAACTAATGATACTATATTGGAAACAAATGCTTGGGGAATAGACGAACCTAAAGGGGGTAAGATTATCTCGCCCGATAAAATAGATGTTGTATTCGTGCCTCTATTAGCTTGCGACTATCGGGGTAATCGGATTGGCTATGGTGGCGGCTATTACGATCGCTTTTTAGCGCAATGTAAGCCTGATGTACTAAAAATAGGTCTTTCATTCTTCTCCCCCGAAACTGATTTATCACCTTTTATGACTGAAAAGGACATACGGGTAAGTCTTGTTTGTACTCCTTAAAAGTAAAAGCATCGAAGGAGATATTGCCGACAAAGCTAAACACGATTTCTTCTTCTTTGAAACTGTATTAGGAGTAGGAGGAACATTTAGGTTTTAAGCGTTTTTATAAGACATAAAAAAATCCGGTAGCGTTTTGCTATCGGATTTTTTTATGGTTTGTTATTGTATAGTTACGCATAGAATAGTTGCGTAATTATAGAGTTGAAAAAGATAATTACTATACTTGTCCATACAAATGATAGGGTGCTTGCTTTACCTACATCAAGTGCGCCTCCTTTCATATAATAGCCGTGATATGAGGGAATTGTAGCTAATAAAAAGGCAAATATAAGCGTTTTGGTGAGTGCGTAAAACAAACTGTACATAGTAAAATCATATTGTACCCCTTGTACAAACTCGCTCGTTGTAGAATAACCACTTGCTACTGATGATATCCAGCCTCCTAATACTCCTATTACCATTGCTAAGGCTATTAAAAAAGGCATAAAAAGCATTGCTATGATTTTAGGAAACACTAAGTAATTCACTGAATTTACTCCCATAATATCAAGGGCGTCTATTTGTTCTGTTACTCGCATTGTTCCTATACTTGAAGTGATAAATGATCCTACCCTACCTGCTAATACTATTGAAATAAAGGTAGGAGCAAACTCTAACACTATAGATTGGCGTGTGGCAAACCCTATCAGATACTTTGGAATAAAAGGATTATTTACATTCAATGCTGTTTGTACTGCCACTACAGCTCCTACAAAGAATGAAATAAAAAGCACAATACCCAATGAATTTAGTATAAGATCTTCCAACTCACGCATTATTAAATCTTTTGTAATAGACCAACGCGTCTGTTTCCTAAAAACGTTATAGAGCATCACAAAATAACCAGCAATAGCTACGAAGTGTTTTTCGAATGGTTTTTCTAGTATTTCTATTATCTTTAGCATCTTTTTTATTAGTGTTTAAAGTGTCGTACTCCAGTAAGCACCATTGCTATTTGGTGGGCATTACAATAGTCGATACTTAAATTGTCTTTTATAGACCCTCCGGGTTGTATTACGGAACGAATACCTGCTTTACCGGCAATCTCTACGCAATCGGGGAAAGGGAAAAAGGCATCGCTTGCCATTACAGCTCCGTTAAGGTCAAATTTAAATTCTTTAGCTTTCTCGATAGCTTGTTTAAGAGCATCTACACGGCTTGTTTGTCCTGTACCACTGGCTATAAGTTGTTTGTTTTTGGCAAGCACTATGGTATTAGACTTAGTGTTTTTGCATATTTTAGAGGCAAAGAACAAGTCTTCAAGGTCTTCTGCACTTGGTTTAGTATCGGTAACGTATTGCAAATCGGTGATTGAGTCGGTTTTAAGGTCTTTATCTTGCACCAAATAACCATTTAGGCAGGAACGAACACTTATTGTAGGCAATTGCAATTGTTTTTGCACTAAAATAATGCGGTTTTTCTTCTGTTTTAGTACTTCTAACGCTTCATCGGTATATGATGGTGCAATAATGACTTCAAAGAACAAAGAATGAATATCTTCGGCTGTACCTAAATCAATGGTTGTATTAGCGATAAGGATACCTCCAAAAGCCGATACGGGGTCGCCTGCTAAGGCTGCTTGGTAGGCTTCCCTGATGGTGTTGCGTGTAGCTACTCCGCAAGCATTATTATGCTTTAAGATAGCAAAAGTAGGGGCATCATTGGCGAACTCGCTAATTAGGTTTACCGCAGCATCTACGTCTAACAAGTTGTTGTATGAAAGTTCTTTGCCGTGTAGTTTAGTGAAGAGCGCTTCAAAATCCCCATAAAAACGTCCTTGCTGGTGAGGGTTTTCGCCATAACGCAATACCTCGCCACGGGGTTCGCTTAGTTTTAGTGCTGGAAGTTGTTCGGTTTGGTTGAAATAGTTGAAGATAGCGGTGTCGTAATGTGATGACACTTGGAAAGCTTTTGCAGCAAATGTTTTGCGTTGTGCCAATGTGGTACTTCCTTTTTGGTCATTTAATATTTGCAATAGAGCACCATATTCATCTACTGATGCTACACAAAGCACATCTTTGAAGTTTTTAGCTGCCGCACGGATAAGGGAAATACCTCCTATATCAATTTTTTCAATAATCTCTTCTTGAGTAGCACCGCTGGCTACCGTTTTTTCAAAAGGATACAAATCTACAATCACTACATCTATTTGTGGGATTGTGTATTGTTTCATTTCCTTAATATCGGTTTCGTTGTCTTGCCGATTTAGGATTCCCCCAAATATTTTGGGGTGTAATGTCTTCACTCTACCTCCAAAGATAGAGGGGTAGTTGGTAATTGTTTCAACAGGGATTACTTCTACTCCTAATTTTTTAATAAAGGCTTCTGTACCTCCGGTGGAATAGATTGTAAAATCTAAATCTTTCATTTTTTGAATGATAGGCTCTAATCCTGTCTTATCAAAAACGGAAATCAATGCTGATTTTGCTTGCTTTGCAGTGCTCATTTGGAAAAATATTTGTATTTTTACGCTGCAAAGATAGTAAATAATTGATAATTAGCAATTGATAATTGACAAATCTTTTTTGTTTATCCTTCGCTAATCCTTCGCTAATCCTTCGCTCAAGGTTCGGTGAGAAGAATTGGGAATTTTGAATTTTGAATTGGCGGGGCAGTGGAACGGGAGGTTATGAGTTTGTAGAAAAAGATTTTTCAGATAGTCTTTTAATTCATAATTATTTCATATATTTGCAGAAAAATATTTTTGCTGACTGAAAGAGTTTTGTTTTGTGAGGCTGATTAATTTTTGGGATAGCTTCTGGCTGTAAAAACTGAGAACTAACTATGTTTATTTATTTACAATTATTAAAAGAGAGTTTTAATTTTGCTATTAAGTCGTTACGTGATAATAAGTTGCGTACCTTCCTTTCGCTCTTGGGCGTTACGGTGGGTATTTTCTCTATTATTTCGGTATTATCGGCAGTTGATTCTCTCAATAAAAGCATACAGGATAGTCTTGCGGGGCTTGACAAGAATATGATTACGCTTTCTAAATTCTCTTTTGCTCCTACTGATGTACCTCGCTGGCAGCGGCTTCGTTTTCCGCAAGTTACTTATCAGGAGTTTGAATTCTTAAAGCGGGAACTTCCTAATACTGAGGCTGTGGTTTATAGTATGTTTGGTGTAAATACTACTGCCAAATACAATGGAAAAACGCTCTCTAACCTGAATGTACAAGCTACGTCCTCGGGTGTGGAGCTTATCAATGACATTAAAATGGAAAAAGGGAGGATTTACAACGAGGCTGAAACTAATGCTGGTAGCCCTGTGGTTCTTTTAGGGCATTCTATTGCTGAACAGTTATTTGGTTATGAAGACCCGTTGGGTAAAGAGGTGCGTATGTTTGGCAGGAAACTTATGGTTATAGGGGTGCTTAAAAAATATGGAGAGATGGGAAATGGTGCTGACGATAATGCTTATGTGCCTGCTAACTTTGTACGTAATTTTATGAATACAGGTCCGCAGGGAATGCCTTGTGGTGTAACTATAAAACCTAAGAAGGGGGTGGATGCTGCTGAATTTGAAGGTGTTTTACGGCAGAAACTCCGCACTTATAGGGGATTGAAACCTAATGATATAGACAATTTTTTCCTGAATAAAATTTCTTCTCTTACTGATATGATTGACCAAACTATTGGTATGATGAATGTTGTAGGTTGGATTATTGGAGGTTTTTCTATATTGGTAGGCGGTTTTGGGATTGCTAATATTATGTTTGTAAGCGTAAAAGAACGGACTAATCTTATCGGGGTACAGAAGTCATTGGGTGCTAAAAATCAATTTATTTTGTTTCAATTTCTTTTTGAAGCGGTGCTATTGGCTATTTTTGGTGGATTGCTTGGTTTAATTGCAGTTTGGGCACTCACGATAGGTATTAGTGCTTCTTTTGATGAGTTTAAGTTTGTGTTATCTGTTAAAAATATAAGTATAGGTTTGGGTATTTCGCTTGTAGTAGGCTTACTTTCGGGTATTATTCCTGCCTCGAGTGCTGCGCGGTTAAATCCTGTGGAGGCTATCAGAACGGGACAATGATAATTAATTCATAATTCTTAAAATGAAAACATATGCTTTAATAGGTCGTAATATTTCGTATTCTTTTTCACGTAATTATTTCAGCGAGAAGTTCGCACGTGAAGGTATTACTGATTCTCAGTATATCAATTTTGATATTCAGACACTTGATGAGCTCCCTGCGCTATTAAAAGCCACTCCTACTCTTAAAGGAATGAATGTTACGATTCCTTATAAACGTGATATTATCTCACTACTCGCGGCTATTGAGCCCACAGCTCACCAAATAGGGGCTGTGAATACTATTAAGCCTACTCCTATAGGGCTTATAGGTTACAATACCGATTATTACGGTTTCACCGAATCTCTAAAACCTTTATTACAACTTCATCACACACAGGCACTTATATTGGGTACGGGCGGTGCTTCGGGGGCAGTGGCTTATAGCTTGCAGCAGTTGGGCATTGGTTATACTTTTGTATCACGTAGCTCCAAAGAAGGACAGCTGGCTTATCACCAGCTTTCTCCTGCTATTATAGAGGCACATACACTTATTATTAACTGTACTCCTTTAGGTACGTATCCTAATATTACTGATTGCCCTCCTCTGCCCTATCAATACCTTAGTGGGCAGCACTTGTTGTACGACCTTATTTATAATCCTGCACAGACTACTTTTTTGGCGTTGGGCACACAGTTAGGGGCTACTACTTGTAACGGACAAAAGATGCTGGAGTTACAAGCTGAAAAAGCTTGGGAAATATGGAATTCATAACACAAAAAAAGAGGCTAAGTGCCTCTTTTTTCGTCTTTATTTTTTCTTTTGTTATTTTCTATTCCACTGGTAAGCTAACAATGTATTCTTCAAAAGCATTGCTATAGTCATAGGACCTACTCCACCAGGTACTGGCGTAATAAAACTTGCTTTATCCTTTACCTCATTAAAAGCTACATCGCCTACGATGCGGTATCCTTTGGCGGTGCTGTCGTCCTTTAGGCGTGTAATCCCTACATCTATAATCGTAACGCCTTCTTTTACCATATCGCCTTTTAGAAACTCTGGTATACCTAATGCCATCACGATAATATCTGCCTGACGAGTAAAGTCCGCAAGGTTAGGAGTATGGCTGTGGGTGAGCGTAACTGTAGCGTTGCCTTGCGCTCCTTTTTGACTGAGCAAGATGCTGATAGGTCTGCCCACGATATGCGAGCGTCCCACAACTACTACGTGTTTGCCTTTAGTAGGCACTTCATAACGTTTTAGGAGTTCCATAATACCAAAAGGAGTAGCAGGAATAAAAGCTTCCATATCTAAAGCTATCCTACCAAAATTGGAAGGGTGAAAGCCATCTACATCTTTTTTAGGATCTACTGCCAAGAGTATCTTCTGCTCATCAATATGCTTAGGCAAAGGCAACTGCACTATATAGCCGTCAATATCTGGATTGGCGTTAAGTTTATCAATCTCTTTCAAAAGAACCTCCTCAGTAATATCGGCAGGAAGTTTCACAAGGGTAGAAGCAAATCCTACCTGCTCACAAGCCTTTACTTTGCTCCCTACATAGGTAAGGCTAGCCCCATCATCACCTACTAATACAGCTGCCAAATGAGGCGCTTTTTTGCCTGCTGCTTTCAGTTGTTTTACCTCTTCAGCAATTTCTTGTTTCAGGGTTTCTGAAGTTTTTTTTCCGTCTAAAATAGTCATTTTTTTTAGTTGTTATTGTTATTTTATCTTATATTTTGCATCATTTGCATCATCTTTCTACCACCACCGCCTTGCATCATCTTCATCATTTTGCTCATTTGTTCAAACTGCTTCATTAGCTGGTTTACTTCCTGAAGCTCACGCCCGCTGCCTTTAGCAATACGCTTTTTGCGGCTCATATCAATAATAGCAGGATTGCTGCGCTCTTTAGGTGTCATTGAGTGGATAATAGCCTCAATATGCTTAAAGGCATCGTCTTTAATATCGAGGTCTTTTACAGCTTTACCTACACCAGGGAGCATACCCAGCAAGTCTTTCATACTACCCATACGCTTAATTTGCTGTATTTGTTCGAGAAAATCATCAAAACCAAATTGATTTTTAGCGATTTTCTTCTGAAGTTTGCGAGCCTGTTCTTCGTCAAACTGCTCTTGAGCGCGTTCTACGAGCGAAACGACATCACCCATACCAAGAATACGGTCTGCCATACGATCGGGATAGAACACGTCTATAGCTTCCATCTTTTCTCCTGTACCCACAAACTTAATAGGCTTATTGACTACCGACTTGATAGTAATAGCGGCACCACCGCGGGTATCACCATCGAGTTTGGTAAGAATAACTCCATCAAAATTAAGCACATCATTAAAAGCCTTAGCCGTATTAACCGCATCTTGCCCCGTCATTGCATCTACTACGAAGAGCGTTTCGTGTGGTTTGATAGCTTGGTGAATGTTAGAAATTTCATTCATCATTTGCTCATCAACTGCCAAACGACCTGCCGTATCTACAATTACCACATTTAGGTGATTATCCTTAGCGTATTGCACTCCTTTAAGTGCTATATCTACAGGGTTATTATTGCCTTTATCTGAAAAAACAGGCACCCCCACTTGGTCGCCCACTATATGCAGCTGATCAATAGCCGCAGGACGATACACATCGCAAGCCACCAAAAGGGGCTTTTTATTTTTCTTGTTTTTAAGATAATTAGCCAACTTGCCCGAGAAGGTGGTTTTACCCGAACCCTGCAAGCCCGACATCAAAATAACGGTAGGATTCCCCGAGAGGTTTACTCCTGCTGCATCACCTCCCATTAGCTGAGTAAGCTCATCTTTTACGATTTTCACCATCAGCTGCCCTGGTTGCAATGTGGTAAGTACCTGCTGCCCAATGGCTTTTTCCTTAACTGTATTGGTAAAATCCTTAGCTATTTTATAGTTCACGTCCGCATCTAAAAGGGCACGTCTCACCTCTTTTAAAGTCTCTGCTACGTTGATTTCGGTAATTTTACCGTGCCCTTTAAGATTATGCAGGGCTTTTTCTAATTTATCACTTAAATTATCAAACATTTTTATCTCATTTAAAAGCGGTGCAAAGATAGTAAATTATTAACAATTAATCATTAATAACAATAAAAAAACTACAGCAAGGGCATTTTATTTCATTTTTTGGGAGATGATTCCTTTATAAGTGAGTTTTTCTCTCTGAGTGGTATTAGCTTTACTTTGTATGAGCCGTATTGCATATAGAGCACTTCAGAAAATAGTATCTGAAATTTATTTTGGATTTTATCAATAAAATTCATATTTTTGCGCAATCAATTAGTAACTAAACATATAATATTATGATGAAGAGAATTTTATTACTCGTTATTGCAGCCATATCGTTTGCTGCTTGTTCAAAATCAGACAAAGAAACTCCTAACAGCGAAAAAGGAGGTAATGACAAATTTTTAGGCACTTGGGTAGGAACTATAAAGGTTATTGCTGAAAAGCCTGAAAAACAGGCTAAAGTAGATGAAATTTTCAAACAAATGTATGGTATAATCTTAGGAAGTCCTGAGACTAATTACGAAGTCTACTCAGTTAAAGTTGTTTTTAGCAACATAGAGGGTGAGAAAAAACTAAAAATAACAGATAAGAATGGAGTATATACTTTCCAAGATATAACATACACTATAAATGGAAATAAAATAACTAATGAAGATAAAAAGCAAGACTTAGCTACTTATTATTTTGAAAACAACAATAATTTATTAGCTGAAAATACTGATTTTTTCTTTCTCTTAGTAGATAGTGATGCTATTGGAAATAATAGTGAATATAAAAAAGAACTTGAAAAATTAAACAAAGAATATCCTAATTTACCTTCTCTTAGTTTAGAAAAACAAGCTGAATACGCTGAAAAAAATATAATACTACAGCTAAAATATGATGTATCTTTAAGGTATAAGTACAAATACAACCTTACTCGTCAATAATAAAATAACTATCATATATAAAAGAACCCCTGATAAGCACAAGCCTATTAGGGGTGTTTTATTAGCATTTAAAACAGCTTTTCTTGCTCTATCGTATTCGTTTTTCAATTTCTTACTAAATTCAGACATAAAAAAAGAGTGATTTATGTATATAAACCACTCTTTTTTAGCTATCTAAATTTTGTAGCGGGAACTGGACTCGAACCAGTGACCTTCGGGTTATGAGCCCGACGAGCTACCTACTGCTCTATCCCGCGATTTTCTGGGTGCAAAAGTACAAACTTTTTTTTATATGACAAGCTTTTTTGCAACTTTTTTTGATATTTTTTATCATTCTATATATAAACGCTTGATTCTGTGCGCCATAGAAGTTATCAATTCGTATGATATTGTCCCTGCTGATTCTGCTAAAGTCTCTGCTGTATGCTCCTTGTCAAATACTATTACCTCATCTCCTTCCTCACAATTTATGTGGGTGACGTCTACCAAAATCATATCCATACATACATTTCCCAGTATAGGGGCTTTTTTTCCGTGTATAAATACAAAACCTTTTCCTTTGCCGTAAATTCGGTTAATTCCATCGGCGTGTCCTACAGGTATAGTTGCTGTTTTGGTAATATGATCGGCTATATAACCACGGTTATATCCTAAACTATCACCTACTTGCAGTGTATGAATTTGCGAAATAACACTCTTCAAAGCCATAATAGGGGTTAAATTAGGTTGCAATGCTGCATCATTTGCAAAACCATACATTCCTATACCACTGCGCACCATATCAAACTGTGCCTCAGGATAATTGAGTATCCCTGAAGTATTGCATTGGTGGTAAATCACTTTATGTGCAAAAGTTTGGTTTATCTTTTCTTGAAAAGCGATAAAACACTGTATTTGGTTTTGGGTAAACTCTCGCTCATTCATATCTTCTGAGGCTGCCAAATGCGAATAAGCTGTTTTTACCTTTACAGTAGTGTTGTTTTTTAACAAACTAAGTACTTCATCTATTTGATTGAAATCAAAGCCTAAGCGGTTAAGCCCTGTATTGCATTTAAGATGCACAGGATAGTGAGTTAATTGGTGCTTTTGAGCATATTCTAAAAACAAATGTGTAGTCCTAAGTGAATAAAGGGTAGGTTCTAATTGGTATTTTATAATATCGTCAAAATTAACACTTTGTGGGTGTAGTACTATGATAGGCAAGCTGATACCGCATTTGCGTAGTGCAATACCTTCGGAAGTATAGGCTACTGCAAAATAGTTAGCCAACTTTTTTTTCTCTATATACGCAGCTATTTGGGTAGCTTCATTGCCGTATGATGAGGCTTTTACTACTGCCAAAAACCAAGTAGTGGGTTTTAGCTTACTTTTCAAATACTGTACGTTTCTCTCTAAAGCGTTAAGGTCAATTTCTAATACAGTTTCTTCAGTTTTCATTTATTCTTCAATTTTTCTAACATTAATCGTGTTTGTTCAGATAGCACTAATTTACCGGAAATAGCTGCATTGTCTAATAATTCTTTTTCCCAATGGTCTGTGTGTTGCCAAGTAATGCGCTTCATTTCTGATAGTGCCAAAGGATTTGATTTCAATAAAGTTGCTATAAAATCATCAATCTCTTTATCCATATCTTTTACATTCTCAAATACACGGGCAAACAATCCTTTTTGCTGTGCCCAATAGGCATTTTTCCATTGATTGGGTGCCATAAATAGCTCGTTAAGAGCTGCCTGCCCTGCTTTTCGCAAAATTACAGGAGCTATTACAAAGGGACCTATCCCTAATGAAAGTTCTGATAGCTTAATACTCGCACTTTCGGTAGCAAATACGTAATCTAAGGCTGCCACTAAGCCTACACCTCCCCCTACAGCCTTCCCTTGCACTCGCCCAATAATAAGTTTTTTACAACGGCGCATAGCTAAAAAAAGATGGGCAAAACCTTCAAAAAAAGAGGTACCTTCAGCTTCATTGGTAATAGCTAAAAGCTCATCGAAGGAGGCTCCTGCACAAAAGGCTCTTTCGCCTTCGCTCTGCAACAAGATGATACTTACTACTTCGTTTTGGGAAAGTGTATCTATTTCTTTAGCTAAACGTTTTAAGAGCTCTGAAGGAAAAGAGTTTGCATTAGGATGCCCAAAGGTAATAGTTGCTAATTGGTTATCTATTTTGGTGTATAGAGAGCCTAAATGATTGTTGATATTCATAAGCTTTATTTTGAGGGCAAAAGTAGTAAATAATGTTTAAATATCAATGATTAATAATTAATTTTGTTTGATAAAAAAGTTATGGGCAGGCTCTTGCTATTGGTGTGAGCTGCACGGGCTTCACATACTTGGCTGCGCCAGCTCACCGACTTTCCTTCGGTGCGAGCCGCACGGGCTTCACATACTCGGCTGCGCCAGCTCGCCGACTTTCCTTCGCTCAACCTTCGCTCAACCTTCGCTGAAGGTTCGGTAGTTATAAGGCTGATGTGACTGGTAAAAAAAACTTTGGCAAAGGCTGTGGAACGATTCCCATAACCTTTGCCAAAGTGCATACGTTGTACAAGTGTGTACTGCTATTTTGGTGTTTTACTAAAATACATCTTTGATGTGTTTCATACTATTAGAGATGCTGTCTTTAGCTTCTGAAAAATCACCTTGACCTATCTTTTTGATGATATTGGTAGCAAAGCCTTTCATTTGCTCAAAGGTAATGTGTGGTGGCATTGCTAAGGTGTCGCGATTGGTGTAGATGTTCACCAAGGTAGGTCCATCGTGCTCAAAAGCGGCTTTTACAGTAGCTTCAAGGTCTTCGGTTTTGCGTACTTCATAGCCTTTGATGTTCATCAGGTCGGCGAGCTTATCAAAAGGTGGGTTTACCATATTGGTTTGCCAATCGAGGTAGCCTGATACTTCCATTTCGAGTTTCACCATTGCAAGCGAACGGTTGTTGAAGACGAATATTTTTACGGGGTATTGGTACTGCATTAGGGTTGCTAAATCGCCTAAAAGCATAGAGAGACCACCATCTCCGCACATTGCTACTACTTGTCTGCCTTTAGCTGAGGCTGCTGCACCTATAGCCATTGGGAGGGCGTTTGCCATAGAACCGTGATTGAATGAGCCGGTGAGGTAGCGTTTGCCTGTTCCTTTTATAAAGCGTGCTGCCCATACTACATTCATACCTGTATCAACGGTGAAGATAGCGTCTTGAGCGGCATATTTATCTAATAATTTAGCGGCATATTCGGGGTCTATTTGGTTTTCTTCGGTCTTCTTTTTGGTGTAGTCTTCCAATGATTTTTCGAGTTCTAAATACTCTTTGTGAATGTCTTTTAGGAAGCTATCATCGGTGCGTGTGCTTAGCTTAGGCAACAAAGCTGTAATAGCGTCTTTTATATCGCCTGCAAAGCCGTAATCTACTTTGGCACGGCGACCGATAATCTCGGGGCGTTCGTCTATTTGGATAATAGTACTTTTCTTAGGCAGGAACTCAGCATAAGGGAAGTCGGTGCCCAACATAATAAGGACATCGGCTTTGGCACAAACGTCATAACCAGAGCGGTGCCCAAGCAAGCCGTTCATACCTGCAATATAAGGGCTATCGGCGCGGTCGAAGAATATTTTGCCACGGAAAGAGGCTACGATAGGAGCTTTAAGGGTTTCGGCAAGCTGTTCTACTTCTTTGACAGCGTGCTGACAACCGTGTCCGCAGTAAAGGGCAATTTTCTTATTTTTGCTATCGTTAAGCACCGCCGCAAGTTTGTCGAGCTCTTCGTCTGAAGGGCGTACTACGGGTTTAGCCAAGAAGGTTTGGGTAGCAGTAGGCACTTCTTCAAGTTCGGCACCTGCCACATCACCTGGGAGTCCTAATACCGCTACGCCTTTTTCGTTGATAGCGGTTTGAATAGTGCGTTGCATCATTGTAGTGAACTGCTTAGGGGTATTGGCTACGTACACGTATTTGCTGCAGTCTTGGAATAGCAAGAAAGGGTTGGTTTCTTGAAACCAGTGAGTGCCGAACTTGTGAGTGGCGCAGGTGCTGGCTATGGCAATCACAGGGTTGCCAGAGCGGTTGGCATCGTAAAGCCCATTGATAAGGTGTACGTGTCCAGGTCCTGAACTACCCATACAGCAGCCGATACCATTGAGTTCGGCATCCATAGAGGCAGCATAAGCCGCCGATTCTTCGTGTCGTACGTGTATCCATTCTAAACGTCCATCGCGGCGAATGGCATCATTTACGGGGTTTAGGCTGTCGCCTGTAATGGCGTATACGCGTTTTACGCCTGCTTGTACTAACATTTCAACCAATTGGTCGGATACATTTTTGCTCATATTTTTTTTATTTTACTAAATTTTTATTTTAAATATTTCAGAGGCAAAAGTACGATTTTCTTCATTTTTAAAATGCTAATGTTTTGTTAATTTTTTTGGAGTAGTAAGAGAAACAAATAGTTATATATTACTTATTGAATATTATTTTCGTATATTTGCAGCATAATAAAAAAATACAAAAATTATGGCTAAGAAAATACCCGTAAAAAACGGGATAAAAATAGCAGTATCTATCATTGTGGTACTATTAGTACCTTCTTTTATCTATCTTATTACCGATGGTGATTTTGGTGGAATTATTCTTTTTGCTATGGCTCTGTTTGCCAGCTTTTTGGTGGTAGTTATTTTTTCTATCTACTATAGTTTTTTCTACCGTTGGGCAAGGATATTATTAGGATGTCTGTTGGGGATAGTCTTCTTAATTATTTTATATAACGTTTTTTCTCAATACAAATACCGCATTGTGGAATGGTATGCCAATTATACCTTGCCTGAGGAGTACAAAAGTTATGAAGATATGGATTTGGTTACTGCAAAAGCAAAATCATTTTACCATAAAAAAGGTATGACTTTAAAACTTGTTACTCGTTATTTAAACCTTAACGATGCACTTTTTTACAACAAAGCAAACCAACTTATTTATTACAGAAGCTCGGGTTCTACTTTTATGCGTTATGACCAAGACGGAAGATTTATTGATAGTCTTAATGTAAGTATAACGGGCTCACAATCGTTCGAACCTCCTGTATTTTTAGGGGAGTATTGGGTGGATGTTTATCAAGATTGCTATTTTTCGTGGGCGGTAGATGGTGATGAATATGCTCAGCCTATAATTCCTGTATATGATTCTGAAGATTGGAATGATGATACTCGCAAAATGTATTTCAAAGAAGTACAAAAAACAGCTGATTATTTTATGCTAACCCCCATACATAGCGATGAGGCTGATGCTGGTCATAAGCTAAATCGCAGCGATTGTAATGCTAAAGTGGTTTTCTTTAGGGAAAAAGAATGGTACTATTTTTATATGAATACACCCTCTAACTATGGTTATGAAGATTTTATAGCTGAAAAAGGCAAAAGATCTGAGGAAGAACTATTCCTCCGATTTAAAGAGCGGGCTACCAACGAAAGAAGTACACTGAAGCGACGCCTTATCCGCCCTCGTTATCTAAGTTATGACGATTATATATATCTGGATATAGCTACTTTTCAGCTAAAGAGTTCGTGGTGGTATAGCGATGAGGAGCAGATGAAGGTAGAACCTACTACATTTTATTGGAACAAGGACGAGTCGGTAGAGAATTTTAGCAATTTTTATATTTATCAGAATAACAACGTAAATTACAGCTTATTGAAGATTGAAGACGGAGTGTATATTCTCAAGTAGCTCTAAATCACTCTGGAAACAGTAATTCCATCGCGTATGGGTAGTAAAACGGTCTCTACACGGGGGTCGTTTTTTAGTTTTTGGTTATATGCCATTAGTGCAAGGGTGTGCTTGTCGTTAGGCTTTACTTCTTCCACTACTTTGCCGCTCCAGAGAACATTATCAGAAAGGATAATACCACCCTTATTCATTCGGGAGATAACTAAATCAAAATAGAGGGCGTAATTTTGTTTATCTGCATCTATAAATACAAGGTCAAAAGAGGTATTAAGGGTGGGGATAATATCGGCAGCCTTACCAAGATGTTGTACAATTTGGTGTCCATAACCGCTACGGTCAAAAAACTCACGTTGCAGGTCGGTAAGCTCTTCTTTTATGTCAATAGTATGCAACTTACCTTCAGGAGATAGTCCTTCTGCAAGGCATAGGGTAGCATAACCTGTATAAGTACCAATTTCTAAGATAGTTGTAGGGCGTAGCATCTTGGAAAGGAGACTTAGAAATCGCCCTTGCAAATGCCCACTAAGCATACGTGGCTGCAATACGTTTAAGTGAGTGCGGCGTGTGAGCTCTTGTAATAGTGCAGGCTCATCAGTGGTATGGGTAGTGGCGTAGTTTTCTAAATCTTCTGATAAAAAGTGCATTATAAATTATTTTATATACAATAAAAAAAGCTGCCCTAAAAAGGACAGCTTTTATAGTACCTGAGGAGGGAATCGAACCCTCACTCCGAAGAACACGAGTTTGAGTCGTGCGCGTCTACCAATTCCGCCACTCAGGCAAGTTGCTTTTTCAATTCGGGTGCAAAGGTACACAAGTTTTTTGAATATGCAAAAAAAACAACAACTTTTTTTCAATATTTTTTATAACTACTTATACTTCAATACTAACCGATTGCGTCTTTGTATTACTTATATCTTCAAAAAAGAAGTCTATACGACCTAAATTGATGCCATAGCAGCCCACTTGGTTCACCAAAGTAGTCTTACCGCTCTTGTTGGTTACTAAGGTTGGTTTATCTAAAAAGGTATGTGTATGCCCTCCAATGATAAGGTCGGTATGTGAAGTTTGGGCAGCAACTTTCAGGTCTGATACTTTAAGAGGGTTATCGAGGTAGTCATAGCCAAGGTGCGACAAGCAAATTATTAAATCACATTGTTCTTCGTTGTGAAGCTTGTGTTCCATATCTTGGGCTATTTCTATAGGGTTGAGGTATACCGTTTCTCCGTATTGTCGTTTATTTACCAAACCTTCCAGCTCCACCCCTAAGCCATACACTCCTATTTTTATCCCTGCTACATTGTATATTTTATAGGGTTTTACGTGTCCTGCAAGGGCTGTATTGCTCACATCGTAGTTGGCGTTGATAAACTCAAAGGTGGCGTGAGGAAGCTGGGCTACCAACCCTTCTACCCCATTATCAAAATCGTGATTACCAAAGGTAGCTGCATCATATTTGAGCATCGACATTATTTTAAACTCTAATTCACCCCCGTAGAAGTTAAAGTAAGGAGTACCTTGAAAAATATCGCCTGCATCAAAGAGCAGTGTATTTGGATTCTCGGTACGTATTTGGTTAATAAGCGCAGCGCGGCGTGCAGCTCCTCCTTTATTAGGACGCAAAGGGTCGTTAGCTGGCAGTGGGTCTATATGGCTATGGGTGTCATTGGTATGCAGTATAGTAATCTGTTTTAGGGTTGAGTTAGCTTTCATTGAGAGCGTACTCCAAGCACCTGCCCCTAATAACAACGAGGTAGCTCCTATATTTTTTATAAAAGTTCTTCTTTTCATCGTAAAATTAAGGTTTATATTCAAAGCGGTTATCCTGTTTAGCGTGTAGGGTATCTATTTTAGTAAAATAGTCTATGAGTACATTGCGTACTTTATAGTCCAACATATCTGTTTTTAGCGGATTACTGAAGAAGTACATCGCATCGCCGCCATACATTAAATAATCGGAAGTAGCTACAAGGTAAGTTGCTTTAGGATTAAAGGGCTTGCCGTGTATGGTGAAGTGGGTTATCTTGCCATCGTGGGTAATTTGCAATTGCACTTGCTTGGATAGCGGGTGCGGCAAGCGGTGTTTTATAAGGTAGTCGGCAAGTTCTTGTACCTTCTCGCCGCTCATTGTGAGCACTACCATTTCATTTTCAAAGGGCATCAGGTTATATGCCGACCCCATTGTAATATCGCCTTTAGGCAAATCGGAACGAATACCTCCAAAGTTAAGCAGTACAAAATCTATCGTTTGCCCTGTGCGCTTTTTGTAATAAGGGGCAATAGTTTCATATATTGCATCAGCAAAAAAATTGCTAATAGGTATATTTAGTGGCGGATTATTGCGGTCTTTTACCAAATCCTGAGCATTTTGCGCCAATACTTTATTCATTTCGTTATCCACGTGCTGCCTATAGGGTGCTATAAAATTCTCAATTGTAGCCTCTTGAGGGCTATTCTCGTCTATAGGTATATTTTTTGCCTTAATGAGTGTCAGCACTTGGCTCATAGAAGTTGCACAAGCACACAGTACTATTAAGACAATAAAGCAAAGGAATAGTTTTAATTTTTTCATAAATTGTTGTTCTTAATTTTAGTCTATCGGTATTTTCATTTTAAAACTGCACATTGGCAGCTACCTCTTTTTTCAGTTCTGCCGAAGCCTCTACCAAAGGCAATCTCACATAAGGCTCACAAAGCCCTTTGGCTGCTAATATAGCCTTGATGCCTATAGGATTCCCTTCTTTAAACGCCAACCCTATTTTGGGTAACAGACCGTAGTGCAATTGGTTGGCTTCAGCTACTTTGCCTTCCAATCCCAAACGCACCATTTGCGAAAATTCAGCAGGATAGGCAATGCCTATTACCGAAATAGCGCCTTTACCCCCCATATACACCGAAGGCAAGGTAGTGCCGTCATCACCCGATAGGAATGTAAAGCCTGCAGGCAGCTGTTTTAACAATTGCATATCAAATACCAAGTTGCCCGAAGCCTCTTTCACAGCGGTAATATTACTAAAATTAGTAGCCAAAGACACAATTGTTTCTGCTGTCATTGATACCCCCGTTCTGCCTGGTACATTGTAAAGTATAATAGGTAACGGACTTGCCTGTGCTATGGCTGCAAAATGGGCATACATACCAGCTTGTGAAGGCTTGTTGTAATAAGGCGTTACCGATAAAATTGCTACAAAGTCATCTAATTGAGTATGTTTTATCTCGTCTATCACATTTTGGGTGTTGTTACCGCCTATCCCTATTACCAAGGGTACGCGTTTGTTATTAACCCTCACAATAGTATTACATACCAATTGTTTCTCCTCTTTGGTGAGGGTGGGTGCTTCGCTGGTAGTACCCAAAGCAACAATAAATTCCACTCCACCAGCAATTACGTACTCTACAATCCTTTCCAAGGCAGGTACGTCCACTTGGTTATCAGCTGTAAAGGGGGTAATCAGTGCTACCCCTGTTCCTTTAAGTTCCATAATTTATTTTATTTACGAATGATTGTACTCAAAACTTTTTTTACTTCCGAAGCAAACAACTCTCCCTGCGCAGGCGAACAGCCTATCACAATATCGTTGTATTGCAGGTCTATTCCTTGAAAACCAATACGCAATTTAGCTTTTATAGACGATGAAAGCAGTAATAAAGGCAGTTTAGGCTCACTAAAATAGTTAATAAGCAGGTCAAATTCCTGTTCTGCGAGCCTATCGGCGTGATAATTGCGTACCTTTCCCTGCCAATTGATTTCTTTATCAATCAAAATAGGGGTGCCATCGTTGTGTGTTTCTTCCGAAGTACGTTTATAACCCAATATAATTTGATTTTCAGGACGAATATTGTAATATTTTATAAGGCTTAGCAGTGGTTTTATATCTTTCACCACATCCATATCAATAATACAGCCCACTTTCACAAGTTCGCTATTCAGCTTGTTGTTATATTTAGCCAAAAGTTTAAAGTTCTTGCGAATTTTATTCTTTATGTAATAATTCTTTATAAATTCCACAGTTTGTATAATTTTCTATATCTCTTAAGTTTCAGGCGACAAATATACAAAATATTTTCTATTTTTGAATAATGATTTTTTGAATTATTGCAGATATTAGTTAAGAATCAAACTGTTTTATTTCCTTCAGTTGCTCGTCATCTATGTTGTAAATGTCGTTTTTGATGATTTGTTGCCCTTGTTCGTCTATCCAAGAGGTATTGTAAATAATATTGATTTTAAATTTTGTTTTTAGAGGAACGCGATATTGGTTGCGCTTGCCGTGCATTGCTTCATTTACACGCTCTTCTGTCCAAGGGTTCTCAGCATCTTCATTCTTAAGTAGCTGATAAGCAAGCTGTGATGGATTTTGCACCCGTACACAACCGTGACTAAGGGCGCGTACTTCTCTGTCAAAAAAGTATTTAGAAGGAGTATCGTGCAAGTAGATGCTCATATTATTGGTAAGAATAAATTTCACCAATCCCAATGAATTATTCGCCGATGGTGCTTCTACAAAAAAGAAACGGCGTTTGCGCACTGAAGGGTCGTTCCAATCCACCTGAGTAGGGTCTATTTTTTTACCGTTTTCGTACATCGTATAGCCTCTATTTTTATACTTTTCTGGGTTGGCTTGTGATACTATTTGGGGTATCATCTCTTTTTTGATAATACTTTGCGGTACCGACCACGTAGGGCGAAATTCTACGTATTGTATCGTATCGGTAAAAATAGGTGTAGAAGTAGCTGATTTTCCTACCACTACTTTAGTTTCAAAAAGTACTGAATCTTTTTGGTAAAGAGCAAGTTTAAAATCAGGGATATTCACTATAGCGTAATTATCGCCCAAATTGTTGTTAAACACGCGCATACGTTCCATATTTAGCTGTAGCAAGTCGCGCTCTTTGGTGGGGTTCATATTGATAAAATAGAGAGTTTGCTTACCCAAAACGCCATCGGGGGTAAGCCCTTTACTTTGTTGAAAACGTTGTACCGCAGCTATTAGGGTACTATCTACGATTTCAGGAGTATCTGTAATAGAACTATCAAAGCCTTTTTGTTTCAGTATATTGCGCAGCTGTGTTACTACAGTGGCTGTATAGCCCACCGCAAAGTTTTTAGGATTGTCAATCGTTAGCACCGAAAGTGAGTCGGCAGTGAGCTTTTTAAGTGCTGCGTATTTTACCCGCATCTGTTGGTATTGTTTAGAGGTGGGTAATAAACTCGTTATCAGGCCGCTCAAAGGTTCTTTATCGTCTATCTGCAACAATAAGTCCGAAGGGTTTAGTGTGTTTTTAGGTTTAAACCACGAATGCTCTCCGTAAAACTTCTTAGCAAAACGCCCTTTGGTGAGGTGTTCTAATAGCAAGAAAAAAGATGCTGTAATTTCTTTATCGCATTCTGCCTTTACCTCATCGGGCACCTGATGGGCATAGAGACTATCCACTGTATTTTTAAGTGCTGTACGCCTATAGGTTTCAGGATTAAGCCCATCGCTATCTATGCTATCCAATACGGCAAGGTATTCAGCAAAAAGACGCGAAGGCATATCTTGGTACAACCAGCGCGTTTTCATTCCGTTTTGTATGTAATAACTAAGCGTGTGTGACTGCACGCCTTTTTTGTAATTATTATCTAACACTACCAGCTGTGCAAATGCAGCTGCAGTAGTATCTACAGCAATAGTTAGCGCTTCTTTATACACTTCTTCGCCTGTTTCTCGCAAAGACGAATTGGGGTGTGATGAAGGGTCATTTTTACAGCTTTGCACCACAAACAATACACCTATGAGCAGTAAGTATTTAATAATCGTGTTTATCATTGTTGTTGTTTTAAGTTACGAATTACGAAAATTTATGAATAGCTTCTTCTATCACCTCATATACTTTGCTAAGTTGAGCATCCGTAATGATGTAAGGCGGCAATATATAGATGCTGTTGCCTACAGGGCGCAAAATAACGCCTTTAGAGATGAAAAAATTATAGAGTTTATCGCGAAAAGAACCGTAATAATCGGTATTTTCGGCTGTTTTGAGTTCAAAAGCTAAAATTACTCCCAAGGTGCGTGGATTGAGCACTTGTGGGTATTGGGCAATGCGTTGCAAAAACTCGTGATGGCGTTGTGCTACACGCTTTAAGTTTGCTTGCATCTCCTCTGATTGCAGTATTTTTATCGCCTCAAGAGCTATAGCACAACCCGTTGGGTTTGCAGTGAAAGTATGTCCGTGAAAAAGGGCTTTATTTACATCTTCACTATAAAACCCATCAAATATTTTTTGGGTAGCTGTAGTAACCGCAAGGGGTATGGTGCCACCAGTGAGTGCTTTGGAGAGACAAATAATATCAGGTTTGTGCTCTAAATAATCGGAGGCAAAGGTACGCCCTGTGCGCCCGAAGCCTGTCATTACTTCATCGGCAATGGTAATAACATTATTGGCTTTTGCTATTTGTATCAACTTATCAAGAGCTGCTGGCTCATAGATTTGCATACCCGAAGCACCTTGCACCAAAGCCTCAAAAATAAAAGCGGCAGGCTGATGCTCATCAATCACTTGTTGTAGTTTTTGGGCAGCTGCATCGCTTCCTTTTTCGGGCAGTGGAATACGCACTACCTTCAGCAAGTGATTTTTGAAGGCTTCTGTAAAAAATGAAATACCTGAGGCTGCCATTGCTGCAAAAGTATCTCCGTGAAAAGCATTCTCAAAAGCTACTACCGTAAATCGTTTTTCGCCTTTGTTAAAAAAGTATTGCAATGCCATTTTAATAGCAATTTCTACAGCGGTAGAGCCATTGTCGGAAAAGAATACTTTTTGCTGATTATCAGGCAGAATACTGATAAGTTTTTCGGCAAGAAGTACAGCAGGTTCGTGTGTAAATCCGCCAAAGAGTACGTGCTCTAAATGAGTGAGCTGTTTGTAGGCAGCTTGTGCCAATTGTTGGTTGCTATGCCCGTAGGGGTTTACCCACCAGCTGGCGATAGCATCAATATATTCGTTGCCGTTTTCGTCCCAAAGAAGCGCATCTTTGCCTTTTACAATAGCCAGAGGTTTAGCGGCAGTTTGGTGTTGGGTGTAAGGATGCCATAGGTGTTGGGCATCGCGTTGTTGTAAATTCATTTTTTCTTTGATTGTATAATGGTATTGGTTATAATATCTTTTTCTAAGTTCCAGCCTCTTGCAGGGCTATACTCTCGCCCATATAATATAATTTGTATGTGGAGTTTATTCCATTTGTTTTTGGGGAAAAGACGCTTGGCATCTTTTTCGGTTTGAGTAACGGAAGAGCCATCGGAGAGCCCCCAGCGATGCATCAGGCGGTGTATATGGGTATCTACAGGAAAAGTAGGAATGCCAAAGGCTTGTGATAGTACTACGCTGGCAGTTTTGTGCCCTACAGCAGGTAGCGCTTCAAGCTCTTCAAATGTTTGTGGCACTTCGCCGTTATGTTTGTCAATAAGTATTTGTGATAAGCCGTGTATGCCTTTTGATTTCATCGGCGATAAGCCCAATGGCTTGATAATCTCACGTATTTCATCTACCGATAGCAGTACCATATCATAAGGATTATCGGCTTTGGCAAAAAGTATTGGGGTAATGGTATTTACGCGTGCATCGGTAGTTTGTGCCGATAGCAATACCGCAATCAGCAAAGTGTAAGGATCTTTGTGATGCAGTGGGATTTCTATCTGAGGGTAAAGTTCCTCAAGGGTATTGATGATAAACTTTATTTTCTCTGCTTTTTTCACTTCTAAGAAATTACGCCGCAAAGGTAATAAAAAATAATGATATAGTAGGCAACGAACGTTAATTTTTTGTTAAAAAGCAAAATAACACTATTTATGGTATTATTTTTGTGTCCTGATAATCATAATGAAAAAGATTTTTATACATATTATTCTTTCACTACTCATCTTGTTCTCAAACTCAGGATGGGCAATATCTTTTCATTACTGCCATAACAAACTTACTTCGGTATCTCTACAATACGGTGAAACTGACATAGAAGAGGGTTGTACCGATATGGATAGTTGTTGTGGTGATGATGAAGAGGCTGAAGATGATATGAGCAATGACGATGAGGGTTGTTGCAAAAAATCTTCTGTAACTTCTTCAACTTCTGATAGCGTTGATGTTGTAAAGCTGTTTAGCTTGCATCTTCCTATATTTGTGCTATCGGGTGAATCATTTGTTTTATTAAACGCTGACATTGTTCCTGCAGCAGCAAAAGAGTCTGTTACACCTATTTACTACGGTTCAGGAGGTCTTCCGCTATATGCGCTTTACTGTCAGCGGGTGTTTTATGCTTGATATTTTATTGCGATAAGGTGTAGGAGGGCTGCGCTAGCATAGGCTGACCTTCGTCACATACTCGGCTGCGCCAGCTCGCCGACTTTCCTTCACTCATCCTTCGCTCAACCTTCGCTGAAGGTTCGCTTAAAGAAGGGGCGAGATGACGCTGTATCAAAAGAAGTAAAAAAATAAAACACTTAAAGAAAATAAAAATGTACAAATCATATATATTTATCATAGGGCTATTGTTGCCCTTATCACTCTTTGCTCAAACATTTAGCAAAGGAATGGTTGTAGATGAAGCTCACCAACCGCTAATAGGTGCTGAGGTATATTGGGAAAATACCGAAATTGGTGTTTCTACCGATGAAGAAGGTAACTTTACCCTTAAAAATACCCCCGATTCACATACTTTGGTAGTAAAATACGTAGGCTACCAAATTAAAAAAATAAAAGTAACAGGACAAGCTCCATTACACATACAATTAGCTCCTGAAGCCGATTTAGACGAAGTAGTCGTAACCCAAAAACGTGCTAAAGTGATGAAATCTCAATTTCAGGTGGCTAACATACAAACAATGAGCAGCGGGGAACTGCTAAAAGCGGCGTGCTGCAACTTGTCGGAAAGCTTTTCTACCAATCCATCAATAGATGTGAACTTCTCTGATGCCGTTACGGGTAACAAACAAATAAAAATGTTGGGACTTACAAGTCCGTATATACTAATGGCAGAAGAGAACATTCCTGCAATGCGAGGGGCTTCGCAGGCTTATGGCTTGTCGTTCGTACCAGGTACGTGGATAGAGAGTATTCAAATTACAAAGGGTGCGGGTAGCGTAATCAATGGGTATGAAAGTATATCGGGGCAAATAAACTACGAGATAGAAAAACCGATGAATACCTTGCCTTTCTTTTTAAACTTGTATGCTTCGGGCGATAAAAGATATGAAATCAACGCTCATACCAATAAACGCCTGTCGGACAAGTGGGCAACAACGCTCTTGGCTCACGGCAATGTGCGTCAAGAAAAATCTGACCACAACAACGATGGCTTTATTGATAGTCCATTAGGGAACCAAATCAACTTGTTAAATCGCTGGCAGTATACCAATCACGAAAAAGGTTGGGTAGGCTTTTTGAACCTAAACTATATGAAAGACGACCGCCAAGCGGGTGAAATGCGTTTTGATAGGCTTACGGATAAACTTACTCGCAATGCGTGGGGTAGCGAGGTAAATTCGGAACGATGGGGTGCTACCAACAAAATAGGCTATGTGTTCCCCGAAATGCCTTATAAGAGTTTCGGTTTCCAAAATTCGTTTTTGTCGCACAAACAAAACTCGTATTTTGGATTAAACCAATACGATATTCACCAAAAAAGTTGGTATGGTAACTTTATTTATAACTCTATCATAGGAAATGCAAAGCACAAATTTGCTACAGGCTTAAACGGAAGTTATGACGATTATGACGAAGAATTAGCACTGCCTTATGCTTATAACGATTTTTCGCGTGTAGATAGACAAATGGGGGCTTTCTTTGAATATACTTATGACAATCAAAGCAACTTCAGCGTAGTGGCTGGCTTGCGTGCCGATAGTCACAACCACTTGGGCTATTTTATTACACCGCGCTTGCACTTGCGCTATAACCCTTGGAAAAATGCTACTTTTAGGCTTTCGGCAGGTAGAGGAAAACGCGCTGCCAATGTGATTGCCGAAAATCAGCAGTTCTTGGCTTCTAATCGCCAATTTATACTAAGGGGTGATGGTGGTAAGTTGTACGGCTTCAACCCCGAAATAGCGTGGAACTACGGAGCGAGCTTCTTGCAAACCTTTAAGGTATTGGGCAAAAACGCAGAAGTATCTGTAGATTTTTATCGTACTGACTTTAGCAATCAGGTAGTTGCCGATGTAGATCACTCGGCACAACAGGTGCTTTTCTATAACCTAAATGGTAAAAGTTTTGCCAATTCACTACAAGCTGACTTCAGTATCAGTCCTGCCAAAGGTTTAGACGTGAAAGCGGCTTATAAATATTACGATGTAGAAACTACTTTCACCAAAGGGCTGATGGAAAAAACACTTACCCCAAAACAACGTTGGTTTGCCAATGTAGCATACGAAACGGAAGATAACCACGAAAATAACCACTCTCAATGGAAATTTGATGTTACCTTCAACTGGTTAGGCGAACAACGCCTTCCTGATACAAGTGCTAACCCTCTGCCCTACCAAATGGAAGCGTATGCGCCTGCTTTTGCTACACTCAATGCACAAGTTACAAAAGTGTTTTCTAAACGCTTTGAAGTATATGTAGGCGGTGAAAACCTCACTAATTACAAACAGAAAAATGGTATAGTAGCTGCTAATGCTCCTTTTGGTGCTTACTTTGATAGTACAATGCAGTACGCGCCTGCTTTTGGGGCTATGTATTACGCTGGACTACGTTTCAAACTAATAGCAGATAAATAAAAGAAATAGAACTATAACAACAATATAAAAAATAGCAAACAATGAACATTAAAACATTTTTATGGATAGCTTTAAGCCTAATAGGGCTTGGCTCCGCAGGGGCACAAACTACGCCCAACAAAAACAAAAAAGTAGAATTTGCCGTAGGTGGCAATTGCGAACAGTGTAAGGCTCGTATAGAAAAAGCGGCTTATAGTGTGAAAGGAGTGAAAAGTGCTAATTGGAACATCAATAGTGGTAATATCACCCTTATCATAGACAAACGCAAATGCAGTGAAAGCGATGTGCAAAAAGCCATTGCCAAAGTAGGACACGATGCTGGCAAAGAACGTGCTGATGATGCTGTGTACAACAAGCTACACAACTGCTGTCTGTACGAAAGATTACCATAAACACAAAAGAGGCTGTCCCGTTTTGAGACAGCCTCTTTTGTATTTTATAAAGAACGTAGTAAATAATACTAAGCTTCGCAGCTGCTGCAATTTACAAAGTTCATTATCATTTCTTTAGCCACCGACTGGCTTCGTTGGTAATACAATGATTTTACCCCCAGTTTCCAAGCTTCAATCATTACTTTATTCACATCTTTGATAGGCATTACTGAAGGGATATTCAAATTCAAACTCTGCCCTTGGTCTATATACGCTTGGCGTTGTGCTGCCTGCGATACAATTTCCATAGGCGAAATTTCTTTAAAGGTCTTAAACACGTTCTTTTCTAACTGCGATAGCTCTTGCAAATGCTGTACAGAACCATTATTCAAGCGTATAGAACGCCATATATCTTCATTATTCAATCCTTTTTCCTCCAATAATTGGGTAAGATACTTGTTTTTGCGCATAAAGTTACCCTTAGAAAGCCCTACTTTGTAATAATTGCTTGAATAAGGCTCGATACCTGGTGATACTTGTCCTAAAATAGCCGAACTTGATGTTGTAGGTGCAATTGCCATAGTAGTAGTATTGCGCCTGCCGTAGCCTTTTAGCAATTCAGGTTCGCCATAAATATGTGCTAACTCTCTGGTTGCTTTATCAGCCTCTTCACGTATATGCTTAAAGGCACGAGCGTTGAACTGGGTAGCTTCAAAGCTCTCAAAAGGTATCATATTGCGTTGCAAATACGAATGATATCCCAATACTCCCAAACCTACTGCACGATGACGCATTGCAAAGCGGCGTGCCGATTGTAAGTAATAGTTACCTTTAGTTTTTTCAATAAACTCCGATAAGACGGCATCTAAAAAGAAAACTGCAAGTTTCACAGCTTTAGTATCCTTCCATTCATCAAAAAGCTCTAAGTTCATTGAAGATAAACAACATATAAAAGATTCTTCTTCTGATGAAGGCAACATAATCTCACTACACAAGTTGCTAGAGCGAATAATCATATCATTATCTTTGTACACCTGTGGGCGAGGACGATTTACATTATCTGTAAATAGTATGTAAGGAAGCCCCTTTTGCTGGCGTGATTCAAGAACGCGCGCCCACAAACGGCGTTTTTCCATATCGCCATCAATCATTTCTTGCATCCAATAATCGGGCACACATAAGCCGAAGAAGAGGTTTTGTATGGGAAACTCTACATCTTTTATCTGTAGAAATTCTTCAGCATCGGGGTGGTCTATATCAAGATAAGCCGCAAAAGCACCACGCCTTACCCCTCCTTGCGATACCACATCCATAGCCGAATCAAACAGTTTCATAAAACTCACCGCACCGCTTGATTTTCCATTATCAGTAACTGCCGAACCGCGACTGCGCAATTCGCCAAAATAGCCAGAAGTACCCCCGCCTATTTTAGTCTGCATAATTACCTCGCCCAATTTGTGAGTAATACCTTCAATACTATCGGGCACGTGCACATTGAAACAAGAAATAGGCAAACCGCGCTCGGTACCCATATTAGCCCATATAGGCGAAGAGAAGCTAATCCACCCCTTGGTAATCATCTCTTTAAAAGCAGGCTGTAATTCAGGCTTGTACAACCTACGAGCTGCAGCGTGCGTAATCCTATCTATCGCTCCCTCAACACTTTCACCCTTTAATAAATACCCCCGATTGAGTATCTGCTCAGACTCTTCGTTGAGCCACCATATATTTTTATCTTCATTCATAATTTTACTTTTTCAAGGGTGCAAAATAACGGCTTTTATTTTGATTTACAAAATTTAAATATTAACACAGTTTTCAACAACTCCACTACCAATACGCACACTCACACCTTCAGCAAAGGATAAAATTGGCACACCAAAAATTAATCATCAATCATTGATATTTAAACATTATTTACTATTTTTGCCCCAAATCATAGTTTTATGCAGATTATCACCTTAACTACCGATTATGGGCTGCGAGATTATTCAGTTGCAGCAGTAAAAGGAGCACTTTACAGAGAGTGCCCCACGGCTACTATTGTAGATATTTCGCATCAAATTTCACCCTTCGACATCTTCCAAACAGCTTATATACTAAAAAATGCCTATATTCACTTCCCCAAAGGTAGTATTCACGTAATAGGTGTGGATGATGAACGCACCTCACAAAAAAAACACCTTATTATGTACTATAACGGACATTATTTTATAGGTGCCGATAGTGGCATCTTCAATCTAATAACCGATAATAAGGAAAATATGGAACTATATGAGTTCAAACATCAATATCCTTCAGAACTATTCCCCACCTTGTTCGTCTTCCCGAGTATCGTACAGCAAATTTACAACAACGTTCCACTTGCCAAAATTGGCACTAAAACCGAACAATACATAAGAGCTACCTACTTAAAACCAGAAGTAAACGCCGATAATACTTATATTTATGGTGCTATAATGTATATAGACCATTATGGCAACGCCGTGAGTAACATTACACAAGAACTCTTTGAGGAAGTACGACAAGGACGCTCCTTTGAAGTAATCTTCAAAATGTACCCCTTTGATAAAATCTACAAATACTACAGCGAAATAGTTCGCAAATACTCCATAGAAGAACGCTCAGAAAAAGACGGCGAAAGTATGCTCTTGTTCAACGAACTCGGTTATTTACAAATCAGCATTTATAGAAGTAATTGTGATACCGTAGGAGGTGCTGCTTCACTTTTAGGAATCTACTTACACGACAGAGTATCGATACAATTTAAGTAAAAAATTAATTATCAGTATTTTAGCAATACCCTACTCCTACTCCTATATTTTTTGGATTAAAAATATAGGAAACTTTTTTTGTTTATTAAGTTTTTTTGTAGTATCTTTGCACCCCGAAAATAAAGTTGTTATCAGAAAAACACTTTAGTTACAACTTATCATAAAATATAATCTTATAACAAATGAAAAAAGTTATCACTGTAATTATTATTATAGCCTGCTTAGGCTTAATGGGATACAAATTGTACTCTAATAAACAAAAAAATGAACAAGAAGTGGCTATTGTTGCCCAAAAAGACGCTAAAGTAGCTGTACGTATAGCCAAAGTTACTGAAGAAAAAATAAGCGACTTATTTACCGCTAATGGTACTTTCGTAGCCGAACAAGACTTAGAGGTATCTTCTGAAATGGGCGGACAAGTAGTGAAAATATTAGTAAAAGAAGGCGATTACGTGAGTGCCGGACAAATATTAGCACAAACAAAAAGCGACAGAACCAATGTACAACTTGAAAATGCTAAAGCTGCCCTACAAACAGCCCAATCAGACCTTAAACGTTTTGAAAGTGCTTTTAATACAGGAGGGGTAACCGCTCAACAATTGGAACAAGCCCGTTTGCAACTGAAGAATGCCCAAGCCAACTACAATTCGGCTTCTATACAATCAGGTAATACCGAAGTACGTAGCAAAATTAGTGGTATTGTTAGTAGCAAGAATGTAGAAGAGGGTACATTGGTAAATCCAGGGCAACCACTATTCAATGTAGTAAATATAGATTTCTTGAAGCTAAAAATAACTGTTGATGAGCAACAAGTAGGCAGATTAAAAGTAGGTGAAACTATTAAAGTGCGCCCAAGTGCCTCACCCGAAACTATAGAAGGTAAAGTAATTTTTATTGCTCCTAAAGCTAACAATGCTTTAAAATTCCCTGTAGAGGTATTAGTAGCCAATAAGGATAAAAAGCTAAGAGCTGGAATGTATGCTACAGCAGCCTTTGGCAACGAGAGTACAGCTTCCAATATATTGGTAGTGCCACACGCTGCTTTTGTGGGTAGTGTAAGCCAAAATAAGATTTTCAAGGTAGTAAAAACAGGCGAAGATGATTTAAAAGCCGAAATGATTACAGTACAAAGTGGTCGCAACTTTGGTGATAAAGTAGAAATATTATCGGGCTTAAATGCTGGAGATGAAGTTGTTGTAAGCGGACAAATAAACCTTGATAATCAAACTCCTATAAGAGTAGTAGAATAGAAGTTTTTATAGCTTTATACAAAAAAAGCCGTCAGTAAAATAACTGATGGCTTTTTTTATTATATTGTAACAATGATTACTCATCGCCGTCCATATATTCCAAAAACTCTTTGATAATTTTGGTAGGGTTAGCTTTTTTCGTCCATAGAACGGGGGTTTCTTCAAAATCGTGGTGATGAATAATGATGGGTATGTTCTTACCAAATACTTTTTCAATAATGCCTTCATCAAAGAGTTGTTTTGCAAGGGCTATTACTTCTTTGATAAATTCTTTGTCAAACTTATCACCTTTTTTAAGGAGCTTTTCATATAATTCGTCATCGTGTTCTATAGCTCGTTCATTTTCTTCGTCTGTATAGAAATAGGGTGTTTTGGCGAACCATTTGGCTAATAGCTTGTCTTTTTTACCTCCAATAGTTTCTAAATCGTTTTGTAGCCAATAATCATAGTGCCATTTAGCTTCTTCTTTAGAGGGCGCATTGTAGATTTCCTCCTTTACGTTGTTCAGGGTGTTGTAACTAAGTGTAACTTTTGGAAAACGCAAATCGTCATCTTCGCAGGTATAACACAACGAAAGTGTGTATATATCTTTGAGTTCTTCATCATTGGCTATTTCCTGAACAGCGTTTTTCAACTTTTCATAACTCTTTTCTACAAAGTTCTTTTTCTCTTTTTCCACTATAAAATGTTGTTTTTAGTTTATATTTTTTTGAATTGTTTTTCTTAAAAAAATGCCTGCAAAAGTACATTTTTTATTTGATATAGCGAAACTTTTATTTTATTTTTTTTATCATTAGTGGTTTAGCTTACAATTTTGTATTTATTAGTAAGTTTCAGGGCTACAGTTTCGCCAAAGGAGGTAGTGTTTTTTACTTGTATTTCACTGTTACTCTGCTGTATAGTGAGTGTGAGTTGCAAAGAGGGGTGTTCCTGTGGATTGATAAGAGCCATAAACTTTACATTGGTAGTTTTTTCTAAGAAGAGTTCTTTGCCTGTAATTTCTTCAGTAATATTCTTAATTATTTGCATCATACACACCCCTGGCGTAATAGGGTTATTAGGAAAATGCCCTTCAAAAATAGGGTGTTGAGGGTTGAGGGTAATCGTGCAAAGGTAATTTTCAGCATCTTGCTGCTCCAAACTGCTGAGAGTATAAAAATCTTTTAGCATAGGTTTAATAAGGATTTAAACTTTATTTTAGTAAACAAACTACATTGTAAAATTTGTTTCATCAATATTGGTGTTCAGCTTTTTATTGCTAAACAATATTTCGGTATAATCTTTTGAGGGTTGTATGAGTTTCACTCGCTCTACTATGTAATCAGCTCCAAAATAGAGTTCTATTTCGCCTATATACTTTAGTAACTTCTTATCGGTGGGCAGGAGCTTTACAAGGGTACTTTTGTCTGTTTTGGTATAGCTGATAGTAAAAGCTTTATCGTTGAACATATCGCCTGTGATAGTGCCTATTATAAGGTTGTTTATCTTCTTAAAGACTTTATTATCAGCATTTATTTGCGATACTTTTCCTGCATCGTTTATAGTGATATGGTTGTTATGGAAGATAATTCGGTACTGATAGGGCTTGGTGTATTGCCAATTGAGTTTAGCGGGCTTAGCGAAAGCCATTTTGCCAAAGCTTTCAATATCCTTGGTCATAAAATCGGAGTGTTTTCTTTGCAAAAAGTCCGTTTGCATTGTTTGTATAGATTGGTTTTTGGCTTGTACTTGGGCTTTGAAGGTTTGCACTTGTGCTGGCGTAAGAGTTTGTGCTTGCAAAAAATAACAGCCACAGAGGCTAAAAAGTATCAACAGTTTTTTCATTCTATATGGTTTGTAATTGTATAGTTATTTTCTTTGAGGTATTGCAATAAGCGTTCCAGAACGCGAAGAGTATGTAAGTGCTTATCGTGTAGCAGGATTATATTGCCGTGAGTGAGTTTGCGTACAATTCTATTAAAAAGTTGGTCTTCATCTTTGATAATAGTATCCAAGGAGCGTATATCCCAACCTATTGTTTTTTTGCCCGTAGTGCGTATGGCTTTGGCTAATTTGGGATTGGTAATGCCATAGGGCGGACGGAATAAGTGTGTGTGTATGCCTAATTGTGCTAAGGCTTCATCGGTGTGGTTAATTTCGTTTATGAGCTTTTGGGTACTGAATAGGTTTTTGGGTTGGTGACTAAAAGTGTGGTTGCCTATGAGGTGCCCTTCTGCCTGCATACGCCTAATAATTTCAGGGTATTTTTGCACTTGCTCACCTATACAAAAAAAAACGGCTTTAGCGTCATAACGCTGTAATAAGTCTAAAAATTGCGGGGTAAGTTCAGAAGGTCCGTCATCAAAAGTAAGAACTATTGTTTTGGTGGGTCGTTGTTTTAAAAAATACTGAGTTTTTACAAAATACGACAACCTCACATCAAAAACGCCCCACGAAGTGATGCCCAAATATATGATTGTTAGCGTTATATAGGTATAAAAAGGCACCTGCCATAGGGCACAAGTGGCTATGGCGAGTAGGAAGAGTATAGTAATATAAAAATGTTTGCTTAATTTCATATTTTATTCATTTGCAATGCTATAATTTTCTATTACAACGAAGCTAATAACACCAAACTAAAATCTTTATTGCGATAGGAATTGATAAGCAATACATATTTTGCTTGGGTGTGTTTTATATAGTGGCTGGCGTAACATAAACCGAAGGCAGAGGCGGTGTAATACTCGGCACAAAGGGGCTTGTAATGTATGGTGGGAGTAGCAATATTGCGTTGTTGGTCTTCGCCTGTAAAAATGAGGGTTATATCATCAAGGGTAAGGTTGTTTCGGTTTAGGAAATTGGTGAGAAAAGTGTTAAACTCATCGGGGGTGAGTTCATTACGCAGGGTTATATCAACAAGCTGAGCATAAGTAGAAGATGTTGGTACTGATGAAAGCACAAAAAAGCTCGCCCCCTCCCCTTTTTGGTTAAACCCTACCAAATTATGCAAAAAAACAGTATGGGGGCTGTGCTCATCAACTCCGCCTACCAAAGCGGTAGCGATAGTGCCTTGTTCCATTTGTATTTTGGCATCTAATAAGGCAGACTCAAACGATACGGCTCCGTTTACGTAAGTAAAATTAAGCCCTTTGCACTGCAAATTGAGGGCTATTTGCCCAGCAACTGTGTTGTGCGTGGATTGTATAAAAGAGGTAGGGGTGAGATGCTGCTCATCATTCTGAAGGAGTGCCGTAAGAAATTTTTCGGAATCTTGCACGCACCCCATACCTGTACCTACCAAAATAGCATCGGGAGTAGTGATATTAGCCTCTTTGAGGGCTTCGGTAGCGGTGGCTATGCCCATTTTTACGCCTTTAGCCATACGCCTACTGGCATTGGGGGCTATATACTCTTTATAAGAAGGTTCTTGAGCGTAATACACTTCTTCAGAAGAAACTTTAAGCGCTGCTATGCTTTGTTCTTCCTGAAAGAAATGGGTTAAGAAAGTGGGTTGTATTGAGATACAGGCTGTTCCGTTGATGTAGGAGTTCATTTAATTATTAATGATTAATGGTTGATGAAAAGGTTTATTTTTTGTTGTGTTTCGGTATCTACAGGTAAATATCTATTGACTATGAGTGTATCGGTTTCATCATCGTGAATAAAAGTATGAATGCTCTTTAAAAAGGGTTTTTCTTTTAAAAGAATTTTATATTGATCTGTACGAGCGTTACCTTGAAACATATTTACCTCTAATGTATCGGCATTATTTACAACATTCATCTCATTGACTGTGATTGTATCATCATAAAACATATAAAAATAGGGTATTAAATATGATTGTTTTGAATAGCGCAAATAGTATTTTGTACTTTTTTCGTCTTGATAGCACTTTATAGTATCTCCTCTAAAAAGAATTTCCTTTTTGTTAGCTTCTTCAAATAGCGCTACATTCTGTGTGTTTTGTTGTTTTTCAACACAGCCTAACAAAAGCATTAATGGTATAACTATCAGATATTTCATATTTTACTTTTTTTACTTTTCACAAAAGATAGTATTCCCAACAATAGTACTACCCCTATTGCGTAATATACAAAGGCGGGGGTGATAATCTTGTCGCCTGTGGCATAGCTATGCATACCTGTAAGGTAGAAGTTTACACCGAAATAGGTCATCAATATACTGCCAAAAGCAACAACACTCATAAAATTGAACGCCCACAAGCTGCGCATTTTGGGTACTAAGCGTAGGTGGATTACAAAGGCGTAAATCATTATACTAATCAGTGCCCACGTTTCTTTAGGATCCCAGCCCCAATAGCGCCCCCAACTTTCGTTTGCCCACATACCGCCTATAAAATTGCCAATAGTGAGCATCACCAAACCTATAGTAAGCGATAGTTCGTTGACAATGGTAAGCTCTTGCTGAATTTTTTTAAGCGTAAGAGCGTTGTTTTTGGTAGTAAAAATCATCAGTAAAAGATTGATAGTCCCCAAAAGCATTCCTAAGGCAAAAGGACCATAGCTGGCTACAATTACAGCCACGTGCAGCATCAGCCAATAGCTATTGAGTACAGGCTGTAGCGTGCCAATAGCGGGATCCATCCAGTTCCAATGGGCTATCATCAGTATCATAGCGGTTACAAAAGCTGTGGCTGCTACCGACAGAGGAGAGCGGCGAGAAAAGAAAAGTCCTGCGCCTATAGCCGACCAGCCCACGTAAATCATACTCTCATAGGCATCGGTAAAAGGAGCGTGCCCTGATATGTACCAACGCAGCATAAGCCCCATAGTATGAAGGGCAAAACAGCACCAGAGCAGGGCAATGGTCAGCTGGGTAAGTATTCTAAACACTCGTTTAGGGGTGAAAATATGCCATAATTGCACAATAAATAGTGCTATGCCAAGATACAAATACGCCTGAAAAAGCCATTCAAAAATATTGATGCGGTTATACCAAAGTTCTGTTGTTACTTTGTAGGGTGAAGGGAGTATTGAAGCCGAATAGAGCTCTTGCTGCAGTTTAATGTTGTCTAATACCTTATCGGCTTTGCTGTAATCACCTGTTTTTGTGGCTTGTTGCAGCAGGATAAGATAGGCTGGCAGCGCGTTCTTTACAAATTTTTTGTAGAGTGGGTCGGTAATTTGGAGAGTATCCCTTAAGTAATCTAAGTGAGAAATCCACTTGTGATTGGTATCGTTGGGCAGAGGGAAGACTTTGAAAATGTCGCCTTGCAATGCGCGATTTAGCAAACCGATGCGCTGGTCTACTTCCTTAAAATCTTTCTGAAACTGATTGGGAGTATTAGTATTGTAAATGTCTTTTAGCAAAGGGGCGAGTTTATAATGCCCTTGTACATCAAAAAAGTCGCTGGGTTTTATCCATTTACTACCCTCTTTTACACCTAAAAAGCGATGCAAACTATCATTAGCTTTCTTTACATACACAAGTTCGCTCTCATACCACAATTGCGGACTGAGAAGCATAGAGAGCAGCACTTGGTCGGCATTGAGCCCTTGGTAAGTGTCGTGCTTGCTGAGTTTTCTTAAGAGTTCTGAAGAAAAAGTATTAATGGGCTTAATGCGTCCTTCATCTTGAATAAGGAGGGTACCAAATTTAGCAGCGTGGGTTTTATCTACTACAGAATAAGATTGAGCCGTTAGTAATGAAGTAGTTATAAAGAAAAGGAAAAGAACCCCCGCTAATCGTTCCTTTTGTAGTGATTTAAGCTGTTGGCTGAGTTTCCTAAACCGCGACTTGCCTACAAACATAAATAGCAACAACCCAATAAACAGCAGTGAATAGCCTATATAAGTAATCAGCGTACCCCAAAAATCGTCATTTATCGTAAGTACAGAGCCTTGCTCATCGGGGTGAAAAGATGATTGAAACAAGCGGTAGCCTTTGTAATTGAGGATATGATTCATATAAATATCGTAATTGAAGCTATCTTCACGACTATCAATCAATACTTTACTTTTAAATGAGGCATAACTATTTTCAGTTCCTGGATATTTATCGGCTATAAAATCATTTAGTTTAATGCTAAAGGGCAACAATACCTCACGCGCTCCATAACTAATGTGAAAATCTAAGCCATTGAGGCTTGCAGTTGTAGGTGGGTGTTGTAGCCCCTTGTGCCCCATCACAGTAACTTGCTGCCGTTCGTTACCCGAAGTAATAGTAAATACCACTGTGCTCATTCCTTCGGCTTGTTGTGCAAAACTCTGATAATCCACCTGGAAGGGTTTTCCTTTAAAATCAGAATGCCATTGGTAATGATTGGAAGTATAAGTAGAGAAAAGTACCTCTTTTTGGTTTCGTTTTCTGAGCGGTTTTCCTTGATAATCACCATCTACTAAAACTGTAATGTAAGTGCGGCTAGAAAGATAGGCATTAGCAGTTTCACCCTCGCGCAATGAGATAGTACCTTCATCGCCAAAATAACGCGTAATGCCCGCCCCCACAATGATAAATACCCACGAAAAATGCAAAATAAACACTGCCCAATTTTCTTTTTTTAGCAAGCGATAACGTTGTATATTCCCTATAAAATTCACTACAAAAAACACTATCATCGCCTCAAACCACCAAGTGTTGTATACCCAAATGCGTGCTGTATCAGTATCGTAGTTGCTTTCTATGAAAGTACCACAAGCCATAGCGGCTGCAAAGGCAATAAAAAGAACTGCCATCAGCTTGGTAGAGTAAAAAAAAGAAAGAATTTTTCGTATCATAACAGCGGCAAAGATACGTTATTTTTGATAATTACCAAAGTAATAAATAGGGTATTTAATTTTATTTTTTTGAAAAATATTGGTATTTAAAAAAATAATTGTACATTTGTGCGATTATTAAGTATTTAAAAAATGGAAAAGTTTGGCGATATTATCAATGTAAGCACTCCTGTACTACTATGTTTTTATTCTGAAGGGATTGAAAACTCACTGCATATGAATGCGGTATTGCGTGAAGTTGTTTCTATTTTTAAGAGTCACGTAAAGGTAGTAAAAGTAGATATAGACAAAAATAAAGAACTTAGTAAAGCACTAAAAATTAGCACAATACCCACTATTATCATCTTCAACAAACAAAGTTTGATATGGCGAGGAGAAGGATTTCAAGATACAGAAGTATTGATGAAAGAGCTCAATAAATTTTTGCAGTAATCAGGGGTTTATGAAGTGTAGTGAGAAATAAGAAGCCCTACTACCAAATCATAACTATTAATACCCGCACTCTGTTTATTTACTTTTAAGAAAACATTATAGCTGGACTTGAATACAGGTTCAGCTTTATTTTTATATTGTTCCCAGAAAAGACGCACTTCTTTGTAATTTTCAAAAATACCTTTGTGAACCTTTGCTCTCAGTTCTTCGTAATGCTGAGGGACTACCATAGCTACCTCACCCAAAAAATAACGCAAAGCAAAAAGCTCGGCACTGTAATTAAAATAAGGATTCTGAACTTTTTCAGCTGCCAAATAGCCTAAATAATTCGCTTCTTGTTCAGCAGCATACCCCATTTGGTGCGCTATCTCGTGGCAAGCCGTAATAGGAGTACTATAACCCACCATCAGTCCGTTTACTTGGGCTTCATTGGTAAAGGGATTTAGATAACCACTATAGCCCATATAAGTAAGTAATTTGCTGTACAAGGAATGTTTAACGCTCTCTATAGCCTTAAAATCAGTAATACCTTGTCTATTCAATGGGTAAGCTGTTGCAGCAATGCGATATATTTCAGATTGTGATAACCAAAAATCTACCTTAGTACTATCATTTGCTGCCAGCTTACTATGCAAAGCGTTAGCGCGTGCTATACAATTTTCGGTAGCTTTTAGCAATTGCTCCTCTGTATATTTTCTATCAATATGAAGACTTTCTGCCAAAGGTATTCTAAAATAGTTAAAACCCCACAGCATAAAGAATGCAAAAACAAGGCGTATTAGTTTAGTAAATAATTTGTCTAAAGCCTTTAGCGGTTCTTGCCATAACTTCCTGATGTATTTCACTACCCCAAGAATAATGGCAATAAGCAATATAGTATAAAAAATATCTCCAAAAGAAAAAGGCAGCCATCCCCACAAAAAATGCTGTATTTTGGCAATAAAAGGATAAATACCACAGCTATAAATAGACTCGGTGAACGCAGGAAAGTTACGAAAAACCAACCATATTACTACCAAAATAGCAAGTATAATATATTTTCGCACTGTCTTTTTCTTCATTGCTTCTATTTTTTATCGTCTTTACCCTCTAAATCTCTCTCAAATTGTTTTACCTCTCTAAGTTGCTCTACAATTTTATCAATAGTTTCTTTTTTATCTACTTCAATAGGTATTTCCACCTTCAAGTATTCCCAACGTATCACCAAATTCACTTTGTCATTAGAGATAGCTTCAAATGAAAACTCCAGCGACTCTTGCAACTCTTTAGTTTGCGTTACAGGTACGGTAAATTCTATAGCATTTTCATTGGGGTCGTAACTATAAGCACCCCAAGCGTTCGAGTCGTAGTTGAGTACTACCGTCCATTGGTGAGCCTCTGGGGTTACAAATATAGCATAATCACCTTTTTTTACGGGTAAACCTCCAAACTTTACTGGCTGATAAAATGTAATACTTGTAGCCTGATTAGCCCCCAAGCGCCATATTTTGCCATAAGGCACTAGTTCGCCAAATATCTTACGCCCACGCACACTCGGGCGACCATAATCTACTGTAATTTGGCTTACTGAAAATTGTTGGGTAATCACTTGGCGCGGACTTGCCATTGGGTAACTAAAGTTCTGCCCAAACGACCACAAGCCGCACAACAAACATACTATAGAAGTAATCTTTTTCATCTTATTCAAAATTCAAGTTCAGAAGAAAACCGCGAGTTTTCATACCATTTAGGTTGCTCGTCCAAGGGCTATTAGGGTCGTTATCGGGTACCAACTCATTGTTGATAGAGAACATCGCCCTTGCCGAAGCCGAAACCCTAAAATAATGCGTATAAAAGTCAATACCCAAGCCAAACTCATAAAAGTATACATTCTTTTTTACGCGAAAAGTACGATCGGCATTATCAATTGTTAGGTTGTCGTTGCTACTAAGGTTGAAAACTGTCGATGCCCCTGCTGTAAGAAAAGGCTTCACGTTAAACCAACGTATAGCACTGTATTTCAAGAGCAAAGGTATGTATATATAAGTAGATTGTGCATCGCGCTCCCAATCACGAGCTTCACCAAAACCAGGGAAAGTAAGCACACGCTTGTTGTATACCAACCCAGGTTCTATGCGCAAATCCAATTGTTTTACCAAACGCATTGAGCCTGTCAGCCCTACATTGAAGCCTATTTTGCGTTCTGTAAGCACCTCTTTAAGCCTATCTACACCATAATTGAGTTCGTTGTAGTCTATTTTAAAATCAAAAGTATTTGCTCCAAAATAGTAGCCCCATTGGTAGCGCTTTTCATCAAAATGCTCTAAATTTATCATTGGTTGCTTGAATTGTGCATAGAGTTGAAAACCACCCATACACACAAGTAACATCAATAGAGTTCTTTTCAGACTTTTGTTATTCATTATTTATTTTTATTTTCTATTTATTTGCAATGTAAATGGTAGCTACCCCTCCTAAAGTTTTAGGGTGATAGCTCGTATGCTGATAGCCTACCTTATCCAATATTTCCTGAAACTTCTTGCCATAGGGAAAGTGTATGGCTGAGTTTGATAGGTATCGGTATGCCGAGCGGTCTTTAGAAAACAACTTGCCTACCAAAGGCATCACATAGTTGGTATACAAGTGATACCCCTGCTTAAAAGGAAATTTTTCAGGCACTGAAGTTTCTAAAACTACCAACCGACCATTAGGCTTTAGCACTCGTTTTATTTCAGAAAGTCCTTTTTCTAAATCCTCAAAATTACGCACGCCAAATCCCACCGTTACAGCATCAAAGCTTTCATCAGCAAAAGGCAGTTGCTCACTATCGCCTTGCACTAAGGTAATGCGGTCGGTAAGGTTGCGCTTTGCCACCTTTTCACGCCCTACCGATAACATCCCTTCCGAGATGTCTAAGCCTGTTATTTTTACCCCTTCTATTTCGGTGAGGGCAATTGCCAAATCGCCTGTGCCGGTAGCCACATCCAATACTGCTGTAGGGTGTATTTCAGCTACTTTTTGTACTACAAACTTACGCCATTTTATATCCGACCCTAAAGAAATAACACGATTTAGCCCGTCATACGTACCCGATATGGTATTAAACATTTGGGTAACTTGTTGTTTCTTGCCCTGTGCCGAATTTTGATAAGGTGTAACTGTGTTTGCTGACATACGATGCGTAATTTTTTGCAAAGATACAAAATAATTATAAATGACAAATTACAAACCACAAATTATTTGCGCCAAGATTTAATAGCTAAGTGTATTGCTCGTATGCTTTTTTTAGATGTTTCTTTACTTCTTCAGCCAATGAAGCAGGCGAAAGCACTTTCACATACTGACTGCGAGCGCATATCTCCATCACAAAATTGTAGTTAGGAACAAGCTGTAAGCTGATACGCACCTCATCTTCATTATCCTCTAATAGCTCTTGCGAAGGGTGCAGTGGTAAGGTTTTAACGTACTGCCCCTGCTCGTAGTCAAACGATAAAATGATTTCTTGCGGAGGTGTCTCCGTATCAATCATTACCCCATAAGTATTTTTAAAGAGGGCTTCTATATTCACCTTTTGGCGTTGTGCTTTGGTAGCTGTAACCTCCAATTGCGTGATACGGTCTAAGCCAAAAGTCTTAAACTGCATAGGCTCTTTGTGCTCTGCTGCTATAAGATACCAACGCCTGTTGTGTTCCTTTAAGGCATAGGGCACCACCTCGCGCTGGCGAGCTATCCCTTCCCAAAATTTGGTGTAGAAAAACCGCACAGTACGCTGTTTTTCTATAGCCTCAATAATGTCTTCAATATAGTTTAAACCCAGCGTTTTCTCTTGTCGTTCAAATAGTAGCACCTCTTGCATCTCTTTGGTGCGGCGGTAAGCATCTACCAATAAGATATTGTCAAAAATAGCATAGCGATTTGCTAGTTCACTTTCTTCAATCACCCACCTATCTCTGCCATTGCGCACTATGTAAATCATAAAAATATCTTCTAACAGATGCCTATCCCGCTGAAAAGTCTTTTCCGAAAAAGTAAACTTATCTTCCTCGCAGTCTTTATCCTCGTGTTTCTGTTTTAGGTAGTCATATAGCTCCCGATAGCTAAGTCCCTCTTCAGGAGCTCTTTCAAGAGCTTTTACAATATACACCAATCGCAATAATTGTTCTTTTTTAGCCATAGTTTTTTAGTATTATATTTCAGTAATTGTTTTAAAATTTTTCAGTAGCCGCTCTATATTCTCTTTGCCTACAGGGTTTTGGCTGTGTACTGCAAAAGCAGGCAAAGGCAACTGATGGTCTAAACAATAATCCACCAAATATTTAGCACAATCATAGCCCGAAAGCCCCTCGCCCAAATCGTGGTCAAACGAGATAAAATCAGGCAACCCATACCGCTGAAGATAAGCTACAAATTCCTCATAACTATACACCCGCTCAAACCCCTCAGGAGTAGTACGGAGGTCATCTAAATAAAGATTCATTGTATTACTTTAAAAATTACACGGCAAAGATACAAAACAAAGTGGACATATTATGACCAACTGCATTTTTTCTTCAATAAAAAAAGAGGCTGTCCAAAAAGTCTTTAAAAGTATGATTGCGCCACACACTTTGACAAACTTTCAGAGTTTGCCAAAGTTAATTACTCTGATAATCAATCACTTTTATTCATATTGTAGGGGCGATTGCAAATCGCCCTTACAAAACAAAACTTTTCGGACAGCCTCCTTTTCTTTTTTACTTACTCAAAGATTTTAAGCAACTCGTCTTTACAATCTTGTCCATCTTGAGTAATTTGTCCATCTTGAGTAATTTGTCCATCATATTTCCACACATACTCTTTAGCTTTATAGATGAAATGCACATCCCACCCCCAGAAGAAAGGTATTTTCTTACCATTGACCTCTAATTGCTGTTCTGTTTTGATAATATCTTTATCAACTGCTTGAGCTAATTTTTTATTTCGCTCTTCTCCTATGATACAACCATAATAATATCCTGAGTAATAAGGTGGATATAAAATATGAACTCCCGAAGAAGAATGATATGTAAAACCTCTGTTATTAGGTCTTCTTTGTTGTATAGCTTGTAACAAATTTGTTTGATATAAGTCTTGATGAGGCTCTTCATAGCCCTTCATTTTAGAAGGTTGTTTAACAAGTTCTTCTAAAGGAATAGGGCTATCTAATACTTTTAGAAAATATGCAGATGAGTTTCTGTCATATTCTAAAATCTCTTTCCAAGTATCCTTTTCACAATCATAGGTTAATCCGTGAGTAAGTAAATGCCACTCATCAAATGTTGCTACCAAAGCCCGTATAAGTAACATATTTTCTTTGTATTTATCCTTTACTCCCTTCTCGTCAAACATTTCTTTGGCTACTTGGTAACGTTTTTTGAAAAGGGATAAATCATTTTCAGTTTCGAGGAGTAAGAAACCTATATCTCCTTTAAACATAGGGTGGTCTTCAGCTTCCCAAATAACATCCTTCCATTCAAGATTAGCTACAATACGTTCTGCTTTCTGCTTTTCTTGTGTTACTTGATAGGAAGCAAAATTTGATTGGATAGCAGTTTTGCAGAGATACCAATAAATATCTTGTACTCCCTTTAAGAGTTCACTCATTAGTTTGATAGCATAAACAAAAGTTTGAGGACTATCAATAGTAGCATTTTCAACAATATTACGTACTACTCTGATAAAGTTTTCTCTGATTGCTTTATCCTTAACATTTATAAAAAGTTCACTAAGAGCATAAAAGAAAACACGTTGTGAGTAAGTAGCTCTATCATATTTCTTTTCAGTTCCTTTGTTTTCGTCTTTAATAAATTCTTCAAAAAAGCCTCTTTTATTATCAGAATTGTAATATTTCCATAGTTCTGTTTCTATTGAAATCTTTTCTACTGCGCTATAAAAGTCCAAATAAAACGTGAAACGCTTAAAATCGCTTTCTTCAAAGTCTTCAACTCTTACACTGAGGGGATTCTTGAATAGTTCTTGGATTCTTTTTTGCTGTGTCTCACTATTTTCTTTGAGCGCATAACCTATCATAGCCATACCTGCAAAAAAGTTGATTACCTCATAGTCGATAACATTCACTTCTCCTCTATATTCCCAAAAAAGGTCAGTGTAAATGGTGTCCATTTTGTGGGAAAAATGATCTGTTATACAATCACTTTCTTTCCATTTTTGCTCTTCAATACGTTTTATCAAATTCGCTTTGAAGTTTTCAGAAGCAGTGAGTTGTTTTCCCCGTGCATTCATTTTGATATACAAGGAATCAGTGAGTTTATAAGCTCCCATATCAAGTTTATCAAAACTAATAGCTTGAGTGTTGAGCAATCTTTCTAACATTTTTGCTATGGAAGGAGCTGTTAGCTTTTTGAATTTATTATTTAAAGCATCAAGCATATCCAGCATAGCTATTATAGAAGGGTCTTGTTGCCAATCTTCTGAGAACCAATTTTGCTCTTTTATTTTTTTAGAAATTGTTTCGGGCAAAGATTTGGGGTGAAAGGCTATAAGTTTTTGACAGAAGGCTGTAGAGCTTCTCCGCGTTTTATAAGTAAATTGCCTTTCATCGAAGTTGATTCCTTTGGTGATATTTGCATAGCTCTCAGCATCTTCAATTCTGCATTTGTTGAGTAAATACCAGTGAAGTAGGTATAAAGTAGTAAGGCGTTGTTGTCCGTCAAGAGGAAAGAAAAATCCATTTTCGAAAGTGCCATAGATGAAGTCCAAATCACAATTAGTTGTTTCATCGATGAGGGCAGCATATAATGAATCTATGAAAGCATCTCTTTTCTCAGCTTGGAGATTACTTCCTTGCACATAATCACGCTGAATTAAAGGTATTTCGATATTGTTATCCCGGTAGAATGATATGAAGTTTGACTTCACCTCTGTATTAGTTGTTTGATTTTCCATTGTTGTTTATATTTCTTTTGTAAAATATTCATAAGCCTTTTTTATAACCTCAAAGTAAGCTTCTCTGTCGTCTTTTGTCCAAAATTTCATATCAGAAACAGTTTTAGAAAAATGTTTATTGAAAACATAGTTGGTAGCAAGAGGAATGTAGGTTTTGTTTTCTATTTCACGTTCTTGCAAAATTGAACGTTTGATATCTATCAGATTATTGCTAAGGGCAGCATTAGTATCTTTGTCAACTAAAGCTATATTGTACAAAGTATGCTTGTGACCATCATCTATACCTACCTTAGCATCAAAGAATTGATCTATTTTTTCTATGGCTTCTTGGCAGATGCTCTTTGCGTTTTCAAATTCTTTTTGGCTTGAGAGTTTTTCTTCAAGGGTAGCGATGGCTTCAGAAAGTTCCTTGTCACACTGGGTGTCAAGCAAAAATATTTTTTTTGCATTTGTATACCACTCTTTTGCATCCTCGTATTTTACATCATCTTCAAAACTGAGATGTTGTGGATGAATGTGTTCAAGACTTGTTACATTAAAATCTTTGAACTTTCTGAAATTAAATCTTGAATTGATACTCTTGTTTGTCAGATATAAGTATATGTTTAATGCTTCAAGAATTCTAATCATTCTTGTGTTGTTTACACCATATACAAGTTCGTGTAACTCAAGAGGTAAGCTATTAGCTTTTTCTTTTATTTGTATGAGTTTGCCGATTTCTCTTTTAAGATAAGATTGAAATATAGTTTTATCGTTCTCTTCAGAAGTATATTGCCTATAGATTTGCTCTACCAAAGAGGTAGTATCTGTATTATTCCTTAAAAGTGCATACAAACCAATGAGATGATAGAAATCATCGTTAGTGTACCAGTTTCGGATAGCGTTATATGCATCTTTAATTTTAGTCCACAAATCATCTATTTTTTGGGCATATTCAGCTGGTGGAATATTTGCATTGAGGCCAAGGTATTTTGAAATAATATGAAAATCACGTCTTTGAAAATCAATAATGTCATATTCATTCTCAACTTGTATTTGGGCAGCGACAAACTTGAGGAGTAGTTCTATATGGTTAGCAGGATTATAGTTACTAGGAGCTAACATACCCCATAACTGTTCGTTATGTAAACCTTTTTCTATGTCATCCCACTCCGTAGCAATTCTGAATAGTCGTTCTTTCATTATATTTTTGCTATAAGGAGAGTTGTCGTTAGGATAGAGGTCACTTTGCAAAATAAGTGCTTTGATAAGTTCTGTATCAGTTAAACTTATTTTTCCATAATTAAGACGTGAAAAAACTTTTATAGAATCTGATTGTTTGTCATCATCTCCTTTTTTTTCTTCACCAAATTCGTACCAAATAATTCTTACATTGTGCAGGTCTCTGTTAGGATTGTTAGGGACTAATGTGTTTAGAACCTTATAAGGTTCACCCTCCCAATTACTAATAGTGTCAAAAGCCTTCTTTAAATAGAACAAATCAATGTTTTCTAAATAGTTGTCACTTAATTCTGTTGCTTTTTGAAGTAAGTTTTTTCTACTCTCATATTGTATGGAATATACTTTGGGATGTTTGGAGTCTAAGGCATCCCATATAGTTTTGAATTTTAGAGCGTTTAGGATAAGCCACAATGTGGTCAATCTCTGCTGACCATCAAGAAGGTCATAAACATCTCCTTCTTCTGTACTAAGTTTTGAGTTCTTTTTTACTACAATAGGCTGAAGACAATAGAACTCATTCTCTTCTTTATCCTCTTTATCAGCAAATTCTTGAATATCATTCAATAAAGCTTCTACATTTTCTTTTTCCCATCTATAGCCTCGCTGATAACTTGGAACGTTAAACTTCTTTTCCAGAAGTTCTTTGAATGTTATGATTTTAAATTGCATATTAATATTTTGTTGGTTGTATGTATAACACTAGTCTTTCAATATAATGCTATATTATACAAGTTCTAAAAGTTAAACAATTCTTAGTTGCGTTTGCTCCAAATTCTACCTCCATTCTTAGAAACATAGAGTCCTTTGGAAGTAGTAGCTAAAAGCTCTGAACCATTAGCTGAAATAGACTGAAAGTCTCCACAAGAAGAGCCTGTATAACGGCTACTCCAAATTCTGCCCCCATTAGTGGACACATATACTCCCTTAGAAGTGATAGCAATAATCTCACTACCATAAGAGGTAAGATCATAAAACGCTCCACAAGAAGAGCCTGAATAACGAGAACTCCAAATTCTACCGTCATTGGTAGAAACTTCAATTTTGTTACTGTTGGTGGGACAAATTCTCAGTAATTCGCTCCCTAAGTTAATTAAATTCGCCATATAATTTGAATTAATTGGTTTATACTCATCTTTTAAAAACGCACCAAGCGCAGGCTTCCTATTACTTCGTCTGGAGCCCGACCAAAGGCTAACACAAAAGCAAAAAGGAATACCTGCGCTTATAAGGCAGGCATCTCGGCATTTGCTTTCCTTGTGTTATTGAAAATGTTTGGTCGTATTCCAGAACAGGAAAATCAAAGCGAAACGCTATATCGTTGTATGTATTTGTACCTCTATCTCAAATATTCGTATACTTTTTAAATTTGCGACAAATATACAATCTTTTCCGGATATATATCCCTTTTTGCTAAAAAAGTTTTATTTTTCCTTTTTTCAGCCGCAAAGATATAGTACAAAGTGGACAGAATAGGTAGGATAACAATATTTTTTTTTATTTTTTATACCTCTATACATTTTTCCCAGTCAAAACCTTCGTGTTCCTCGCGCATCACGTAGCCTAATTGATTAGTGAGTAGCTGGGTGTTACCTACCTTAAAGTCGGGCTGGTTGAAGTGGTGATGCCCATAAATCCAATAATCTATAGGGTTTGAGACAATAAAATCGGTCAGGTCTTGCGCAAAGGCTTCATTTAGCGGACTGTCGGCATATATTTCGGGGTAATGCTCTTTGGTGGGTACGTAGTGGGTTGCAACTACGATACGCTCTATCTCGCCAACTTGCTTGGCTTTCGCTGCTTTTTTCACTTCTTTCTTCAAGAAACGCACCGCTTCTTTATTGAAATAGTTAAAATCAGCTATTTCTAAGGAGTCAATTTCACCTCCTTTAGCAGGGTTTAGCACAGTAATATAGCGGAAATCATTCATTCCGTACTTTATAGCTTTTTCGTTCTTTTTGCTGATATGGCTCCACATCGTGCTAAGTATCAGCTGAGTGTTGCCTATACGCTCGCTATAGTTATCTACCAAGTAGAGGTTAGGCACTTCTTTCAGTGGCTGCTCACAGCGACTGCTGGCGTAGTGGTGCGTATAGAGGTAATACTCGTGGTTACCAGGCAACCAAAATACCTTTTCAAAACCCTTGCAAAGGTCAGCTATCTCACTTTTATAGAGGGCTTTAGAGAGATTTACAAAAGGCACAAGGTCGCCAGCGATGATAAGAATATCACCCACCCGCTTTATAGGGCAATTGCTCAAAAAGTTTAAATTATCCTCAAATTCAAGGTGTAAGTCCGAACAATATTGTATTTTCATAGGCTGCTATTGCTGTGTTTTAATAACATTAAGAAGAGAGAGGAGGTCATCTGCAATTTCTTGTTCAATAGCTTGGAGTTGAGGGTAGTTATTTAAGATTTTTTTTACAAACCAAGCATTTACTTCAATGCTAAAAGGTTCTTTAAAGGTGTTTTTGTAGACCTCTATGTTTTCTAACTTTTTAGGGTGTTCTAAAGAACGGAAAGAAAGATATTTTTCATTTTGCTTTAGATCAATCCTGAAGTCTAAAACATCATTTCCAACTCCCTTACATTGAGCTGCATAAATGTTTTTCTTATTTTTCCATAGAGTAAACTCTAATTTTCCAGCCAAAATTTTGTTTATCTCTTCAATATTAACATCAGAAGCTTTTACGTTAGGTTTGAAAGTAAAAGGTTTGAGAGGCTTACCTTCATAAAACTCTTTTATGTTAGTATCAATAACTTCGTATTCTGCTGTTGACACGGCATAAGAAGGGTGAGAAATGGCAAGTACTTGTTTCCCAAACAAATCTCCTCCTTGTACAAGGAGTCGTTTAGTTTTACCTTTTAATAGTGTTTTTTCAATTTTAGAAATACTTTCCATACCTTCTAAGCCCAAAACAATAATATGTTTAGGATTGATAATCTCAATAAACTTCTTAGTAAGTTCTTTACATATTTGTATTGCTTCAGTATGTTTCTTGATTTTTTCAAAAACAGAAGTGCCAAAGTACACATAATTCATAAAACAGTAGTTATTACTATCTACTGCTTGCTTGATAAACTGAATTCTGTTTAAGCCTCTAAAGATTTTCCATTCTTCTTTTTCCTCAATAAAAGGATTGCCTTTTAACAAGCGTTCAATGGTCATCTTACCATCTTTAAATTCCCATTTATCCTTTGTCTTTTGTTCATTATACTTTCCTTCTGATCCTGGGTTTAACCCAATAATCAAGAGTTCAGGGTTCATTTTAGCTTCTGTTTATAGGGGGTAGTAAGCTAAATCAATTTGTTCGGCAATGGGGGTGATTTTCTCTATCACTTCAGCTGCCCATTGTTCTAATTCGGGTACGAATTTACTCATATTAGTTTTGTTTTTCGTTACAAATATAATAATTAATTTTGATTTAAATGGTGTTTAAACAATTTCTTTTACTATAACTTTTAAATGTTCTTTGTATTCATCATCTTCAACGTAAAAATGACAAACCTCGCTCTCACAAGATTTGCCATTTCCTAATTTCCTAATTTCCTAATTTACTTAAACGCTTTCGTTTTATTCTTAATAATCAGTTCTTTTTGTTCAGCAGGGATAGAGTATTTATTGCCATAGGCAGCACCTTCCCAGTCGCCGTAAGAGTAGTTAGGCAAGATGATAAAGCGCTTGCCAAACTCGTTGCGGTTGTTGTGCACAGCTTCAGAGCGTCCTTCGGGGGTACGGCTGTCGAAGTCTTTGGCAAAGTCGGAAAGGTTATCGCCCATTAGTAGCACGATGTCGTAATCTTTAGCTATCTGTAGGCGGCGGTTTTCTTTGCTTTTTTCGGCAGTGCGGAGTATCAGTCTACCATCGGAAGGGAAAGGAAAGTTGTACTTGCGTAAGTTCTTGGCAGTACCTTCACGCTCTTTCTCTAAACGATTGGTTACGTAGAAGATAGCAACACCTTTGCTGTCGGCGTATTTAAAGAAATCCAACGCCCCTGCCAGCGGTTTGGCATCGCCTAATACCGTCCATTCTTCCCACGCCTCTTGCGAGTAGCTGATTCCTTGTTTGGCACAGTAGGCTTCAAAAGGCGAGTTGTCTAGGAAAGTCTCGTCAATATCAGTAACGATAGCCAGCGGTTTATCGCCTTTTTTAGCGAGAGCCTCGTCTAAACGAAGCTGAGCTACATTGAAGGCTTGCAGACAAAGAGCCTCGTATTCGGCAGCATTTTGCTGAAAGTAAGAAGACCATAGTTTGCCGTTGGCAATAAGCGCACTTTCGCCCTTGGAGGCTTGCGCTGCGGTAGTAGGTTTAGTAGCACAACAGCCCCCTAATAACAGAGCCGCTACCCCAATTAATAAATAATTCTTTTTCATAATATATCAAATATCAATTTTCCTATATAAAGTCGCTTTCTAACGACTAAAGACTTATTCTACCTTTTTATAAAGATATTTTTTTAGTTCTTCTGTTGTAATACAAATATCATAACCTTTTTCTTTTAAACCATTAATAAGAATTTTATCTCCAGTCCAAATTTTATGTCCTTCTTGTAGGTGCAATGCTACAAAAGGGGCATCATCAATATCTATATCTCCTACAATACTCTCGGCTTTATCTCCATACTCTTTTAAAATATCTTTTTTATCGTAAAAAGTAATATCTTTTGTGATATTTTTTAAAATATCCAACACTTGTTTCTCTGTTTTCTTAGTGTTTTTCACAAGAAGAGGCAAATGTTCTTTAATTTCCTCTAAAAGATAAGACGGAGCTATAAGCTGAATTTTGCGTTTTTTCTCATTTAAAATCGTAGCTATTGTACCTTTGGGGCTATAAAAACAACTAAAAATGATATTACTATCGGAAATTACTATCATAATTATCTTCATCTTTATATAGCTCAGCTCTCCAACGTTTAGCAATTCCTCTGTTTATAGACTTTGATATAGCCATAATTTCATCGCGGTATTTTATAGGAATACCGTGCTCGTCTTCTTCAAGTACTTCTTGCTCGTTGATAAGCGTTTTCTCAACTTCTTTTATAGGTGAAATTTCTACAAAATCGAGGTTTCTTGCAAACTTTACAAAGTCTAAAGCTGCTTCACTATCATTGGTTATTGTAATTGTGTAAGGCATAATATTTAGTCGTTAAGTGCGATCCGCACAATTATAATTCACTAATTTTCAAATTCCCAAATTTGCTAATTTGCTAATTTCCTAATTCCCAAATTTCCTAATTATCTTATCTACAATCGTTTGGGCTAGTTTTTCTTTGCTTTCAAGTGTCCAGCCTGCTATATGGGGGGTTAGGATTACATTGTCAGCCTCCAAAAGGTATTTAAACGCTTCGGGCATCTGTTTATCGCTAAAAAAATCTTCAAATGAGGCTTTCTCATACTCAAGCACATCCAATCCTGCCCCCAATACTTTGCCGCTTTGTAGGGCGCGTACCAAATCATCGGTAATGACGCTCTTGCCGCGCGCTGTGTTCAAAAACCAAAAACTCTTGGCAAAACTATTGATAAACGCTTCATTTATCATTCCTGTCGTTTGGGGCGTTTGTGGGGTGTGCAGACTTACCACATCTGCCTGACGGAAAAAATCTACTAAGGTTACTTGGCGAGCATTTTCATCGCCTTTGTTGGGCAGTATATCGTAGCAAATTACTTGGCAATCGAAGCCGCGCAGCTTTTTAGCAAAGCTCTTGCCCATATTGCCGTAGCCTATAATGCCTACGGTTTTGCCGTCTAACTCCCAACCGCGATTTTCTTCGCGCAACCATTTGCCGCTCTTGATTTCGTTATTTGCTTTTTTAAACTTGTTTAGTAGCGATAGTAGCATTCCTAAAGCGTGTTCGCCTACCGCGTTGCGGTTGCCTTCGGGGGCTGCTATTAGCTCAATGCCTTTGCTTTCGGCATAAGCTACATCTATATTTTCAAGCCCTGCCCCTACCCTACCTATAAATTTTAGCTGGGTAGCTTTGTTTAAAAATGCTTTGTCAATAGGGAACCTACTGCGAATGATAATCCCATCATAATCAGCTATTTTTGCTTCTATTTCAGCCTTAGTGCTGGTGTAGTCTTCGTGGTTTTCAAACCCTTGTGCCGCAAGCTGTGCCAGCATCAAGGGGTGGTTTTTGTCTATATGAAGTATTTTCATCGTTTTATACTTTTTGCCGCAAAGATACAAAATAATTATTAATGGTTAATGTTTAATGATTACGAAATGAAGAGGTTGTCCCAAAAGTCTTTAAAAGAGTGATTATGTTACACACTTTGACAAACCTTATAGAACAACCTCCTATTATTTATTAATTAGCCACCTACAGCTCACATCACTACCCATTTTCTAATTCTCTCATTTGCTAATTTGCTCATTTGCTAATTCTCTAATTTGCTAATTCTCTAATTTGCTAATTTTTCCACTAACAACTAAAATCGCCCGTGCGGCTCGCACCTAACGATTAATTATTATTCTGAAATGATTTTTTAAATTCATCGTACAATTTATCGGAGGCGTTGAGGTCTTTGATAGTTTTATAGCGTCTCCCTACCACTTTGGTTACTCTGTCATTTTCATCGCAAGTAATCAGATAAGAATGCGTAAAACCATCTTTAGGCTCATAGAAAGAAGTAGCATAAACTTTATTCTTACTCTTTTTCTTACCCGATGAGGCTAAGAGTTCTCCAAAACCTTCTTTAATAGTAATATCAGTAGGCAAGGCAGGAGTGTTGGGCGAATAAATATAAAAGCTAACTTTCTTATCAGGCGAGGTAAAAATAGCACTCACAAAAGTATCATCGTTGTTAGCTGAAGGCATAGAGCCTTCGGCAGTGAAATTAGCTGGGTATTTTACAGTAAAATTACTACCGTAAAAATCTTTCTTTTGTGCATAAACTCCTAAAGTAAGCACAAAAAAGAAAATAGCAATAACTGATTTGTTCATAATCCTTGATTTTAATAATTATTTACTCTGCTGTTTTATATCCTTTTCGGACTTCTTTCACCCATTTTTCGTTTACCCATTTAAAAATAAGGTGTTTATACTTTGTCACGTCCTAAAAAAGGTTTACAGTTATCTT